>CAVOBC010000083.1:0-15046 GCA_963693635.1 Gammaproteobacteria bacterium
GATCGACGGTCGAAACGTAGGCACCGGCAAGGGAGGGATTCGAGATGAACCCAACGATTGTGAGTGCGCGGAGGTGGTGCGAAGCAAGGCTCGCGCTGCTTGAGCAAGAGCGAGCGCTGACGCGGGCGCGCGATGCGCTCGCGGCGAGTCGCAGGGCGATGCCGTGGGTGTTGGTAGACAGAGCTTACTCGTTCAAGACCGAAGCGGGCATCCAATCGCCCGCCGATCTGTTTGGCGAATCGAGTCAGCTCATCGTCTACCACTTCACGTACGGGCCTGACGAGGAGACGGCATGCCCCAGTTGCTCGTTCTGCGCTGACAACTACAACGGCACGCTAGCCCACCTGCGCGAGCGGGACATCAACTTTGTTGCGGTGTCGCGTGGACCGCTCGATACACTACTGGCGTACCGGCAGCGATTTCAATTTCGATTTCGGCGTGTCGTTCACTGACGAGTATATTGAGGCGGGGTCAGCGGAGTACAACTACCGCACGGCAACCCGAGGAGGTGAATCGCCGGGCCTCGGCGTCTTTATCCGTCACGAGGGGCAGGTGTATCACACGTATTCGTGCTACGCGCGCGGTCGCGACATGTTAAACAGCGCGTATCACCACATGGATCTGGTGCCGCGGGGTCGCGACGAGGATGGGTTGCCGTATCCGATGGCGTGGGTACGACGGCAGGATGAATACGGCAGCTAGTTCCTGTCCCGGAACACCGTTCCGGGGCGGGCACTAGCCGGCGGCGCAGGGATGCACCGCCATTTTGTGCAGCCGGCACCGGTGTCGCAACACGGTGGAGGACGTCGCCGGTTGCCTCGACATCGGCGGTGAGCCGCCGAGTTCTGCGTCCTCCGGCATCTGCCTGTCTTTATCCGTTGGGCTCGCACGAGGCCCATGTCAGCAAGGTTCCGTTTATCTCATCGCTCACTACATCAGCTTCTGGTCGACTGCCAATGGCGCTCTTTGCAAACGTCCCTGAGAGGAGTGTCACCCCCGCGATTCAGCCGATGCCGTCAGGGACCATGATGACGCGCCCAAACGCCTTTCTGGATTCGATGAACGCGTGCGCCTCGGCGGCTTGCGACAGCTTGTAAGTTCGGTCGATCACGACGGTGAGTTCGCCGCCACCGACCTCTGCGATGAGCCTTTGCACGTTCGCCCTTGCCCGCGCGCCGTTGTAGGCAAGTTCCGCGCCTTGAAAGTAGCTGACGTACGTCTTGTTCTGGCCCGCCATGGTGCCCAGGTTCGGTTGGTATGAGTCGCGCCCCACGCCACCCATTGAGATGATTCGGCCTCGATACGCGGCGCAGGCGAGGCTTTGTTCAAGGTTCTTGCCGCCGACGGAATCGACCACCAGGTCCGGACCCTTGCCGCCTGTGAAGTCTGCGATGGCTTCGGGGAAATCAACCTCTGTGTAGTTGATGCCAAAATCGAGGCCATAGTCTGCAAGTCGTGCCAGTCGCTCGGCGGAAGATGCGGTTGCGGCGACGGTTGCGCCGGCGCGCTTGGCGAGTTGAATGCCGGCGAGGCCGGTGCCGCTCGCGCCGGCATGTATCAATACAGTCTCACCGGATATGAGCCCGCCGAACTCGAACAGGCAGTCGTCGGCGGTGCCGAACGGAATGGGAATGCAGGCGCCGGTTTCGATCGGCATGTCGTCCGGTATTGGCCAGGCCGAGCGCGAGTTGACGGCCCTCAGGCTGGCGTGTGACCCGCCGTTGTCTGACGTCGTAACGCGCTGTCCGACGAAACGGTCGGTGACATCTTTGCCGACTTCAACGATGACGCCTGATGCCAGGTAGCCGCCACAGTGTGGCGCCGTGCCAGCCGGTCGCGATCCTCTCGCCAGTACATCGCCGCCTTCGATACTGATCGCGTGCACTTCGATCAGCACGTGTCTTGGTCGCAGTTCCGGGTCCGGTACGTCTTCATACTTGAGGACTTCCGGGCCGCCGCCCTCGTAATAGACCGCTGCTTTCATTGGACACTCCTTCGGTTGTTCGTTGCTTCCAGCCCCGGTGTTTCGGCCATCATTGTGTCGATTTCAGGGTCGGGGGAGGCGGTTGGGGCTCGACTGTATCAGGCCTCGTAGGCGACCGGCGGGCTGTCTGCCAGAACACTGACGCGTTCACCGTGGCGCTCGCTGGGCACGTAATCCCACACTGCGTGATGTTGTACCGCCAGGTTATCCCACATGACGATGGTGTCAGGCTGCCATGTAACGCGACAATGCAGGGCGGGGTTGCGGGCGATGTGATCGAACAGCATGCGTAGTAGCGCATCACTCTCAAGGGTCGACAGATCTGTAAACCGCGCGGTGAACGCCTCGTTGACGAATAACGTTGGGCGTCCTGTCCGTGGATGGGCGGTGACTGCAGGGTGGGTGGCACTCGGATAGGTTTGGCCCGGCTTCGGCTCAACCCCATACCAGCGCAGGTCCTGCAGACCATCGTGATCAGCGCGCAGGTGCATCAGCAGCTCACGGATCGGTGCAGACAGCAGCTCGAAGGCGAGGTGCATGTTGGCAAAGACTGTGTCGCCGCCTACGGTTGGCCCGGTGAGAAGCCGCAGGATTGAGGCGGCCGGGGGTGCTGGCTCACACGACACATCCATGTGCCAGCGACCGCCGTTGACGTGTGTCGTCCCGTCCCGCGTACGGACCGTGAAGAGCTCAGGGTCGCCCCCCGCACCCAATGATGCCTTGGACGGGTGCACGTGCAGCGCGCCGAAGATTCGCCCGAAAGCCTTGTGCTGCTCGCGGTCGATCTGCTGGTTTCTGAACAGGAGCACACGATGCTCGTCGAACGCGTCACGCACCGAGGCCGCCAGCTCCGGATCGGTAGCGATCTCGGCGATCCTGAGGTCCAGAACTTCTGCCCCCAGATGGGGTGTCAGGCATTTCAGTTTCATGGTTCCTGTCCGCGCAGCGAATTGCCCGCTGCAATGGCTGGAATCAGCGGTGATGGCCCGTTCTGAAGGGATTGATTTTGAGCGCTGTGAGTTCGCTCAATCGGCGAATGTACCGCGATACCGCCGGACATACACGCCCCGGGACGGATCATAAAGCCCTGAGTTCGGGTAATACGGGTAGTTTGGGTAGTACGGGTCGTATGGAAAGGAGCGTGCGAAATGGGCTGGCGACATCTTGAGAAAGAACGACGCGGTACCTGCGTGTGTGATTCCGATCCGATCTCGACGGCACTGTTGCCAGTTGACTAGACTGAAGCAGGCAACAAGTCTGTGGCCACGCCCATGGAGAGACGTGGGAAGAGGTTTCAACGTTCAATTCGTCTGATGAGGCGAGCTGCTGGCGATTTCGACCTGCTTTGCATTGCTGATCGGGGTTAAAAGGACACCATGAAGCGAAACGACACCCACATTCGGCGGCGCCATCAGGGCGTCAGCCTGGTCGAGGTTCTGGTTTCCCTGCTGATCATCGCGGTTGGTGTGCGACGGGCAGTGACTTGACCGGCCTTGCGATCACCGGCGAGGACGCCGATTCCGCGACGGTCTACGGCGGGGCCGACTTCAACATCAGCGGACGCAGCTACACAACAGCCATCGTGCCCTGGTCTTCAGTTCCTGCCTTTACCGCGATCAACGAAACACATCTGACGCCTGACCTTGCAAGCGTTGTTCAGGAAGTCGTGAATCGGTCGGGTTGGTGCGGCGGCAACGCGATGAACTTCAAGTTGCAGGGCACGGGCCTGCGCCTCGCCAAATCCTATGAAACTGATCCGTCGCAAGCCGCCTACCTGCGGGTGCAGTATGACCCCGACTCAGTACCGGCGAGCCCCGCTGGTTGCATCGTCAGAGAGTATTCGGCGCGGGTTAAAGCGAGTTCAGACGACGCCGAGGAATCTTCCGCCGGTGGCATGAGTCTTTCCAGTTCTGATCTCGAACTCATCAGCGATGGTGGCGACCAGGAGGTCGGTGTCCGTTTTCGCAGTCTGGAGATCGACCAGGGCACGACAATCCTGGCGGCTTAAGTCGAATTCACGGTCGATGAATCCAACTCGGGTACGACCAATCTGACACTTCGCGGCCACGACGTGGACGACTCGCCGACCTGATCTTTACCGGGGGCTACCACCCCAATCAGGATGATGTCACGGTGACAACCGTCGACGCATTCGGCAACGCGGCATTCGTGGTGCGCGCTGGCCCCGATACCCTCGCCAATGGTGGCGACGACGATGGGGCACCGGATCTCATCTGGGCAGTTGAGCGTTGTTTCCTACCGCGCGCCCGTCAGAGGATGACCGTGCTGGTCATCGTCGCCATTAACGCGAATAGAACGACGTTGCTGGCGACGAAGGCGATGAGTCTGTGCGCGACTTTGTTGTAGCTGACGTGGATCGCGCTGTGCACGACGCGCACGCCGAGGTACGCCCAGGCGAGGTACAGGGTCGTCTCGGTCACGCTGCTGGTCAGTAGCAAAATCAGACACGTGAGATAGAAGAGAACGGGCACCTGGAGAAGATTCATGTAGTTGCGGTTGGCAAGCTGCACATGCTCGGCAACGCGCTCGGACTCGCCCAAGCGAAAGTCGTCAATCTCCGCTTCCTTGCGGTAAACCGCCAGGAATCGTCGATAGGGAATCAGCAGCAGAATGAGGACGGTCCACCAGGCGAGGAGTACGACTGGCTGCAGGATGAGCATTTGATTCACGTGGGTTCCTTGCAAGGCCAGCGGGCGGTTCACCATTCTACGCCCCGATGGGTGGTGAACGCGTCATCTGATCGCAGCACGGCCGACGGCCCTGGGGTATGGCTCGCATCCGCGGCAATAGTCGTTAGAATCCCGCTCTGCTAGACACCATGACGTATGCGGGGATCGAATGAGCGAGCAGACGATTGATGCGGTAAGGGAATATTACGGGCAGGTACTGAAGTCGACCGACGACCTGAAAACGAGCGCGTGCTGCGCGGACGAGAGCCCGCCCGAGCACATCAGGGCGCTGCTTGGCAATGTTCATGACGACGTCCAGGCGCGCTTTTACGGCTGCGGATCACCGCTGCCACTCGCGCTCGAAGGGTGCACGGTGCTCGACCTCGGGTGCGGGTCAGGGCGCGACGTCTACTTGCTCAGCCAACTGGTGGGTCCATCAGGCCGGGTCATCGGCATCGACATGACCGATGAGCAACTGAGCGTCGCGGAGACTTACAAGTCCTGGCACATGGAACGTTTTGGGTTTGCAGAAGCCAACGTGTCGTTTCTCCACGGGTACATCGAGGAACTGGCTGGCATCGAGGACGCGTCGGTTGATGTCATCGTCTCCAATTGTGTCATCAACCTGTCACCTGACAAGGCGGCCGTCTTCAAGCAGGTCATGCGCGTGTTGAAGCCCGGCGGCGAGATCTACTTTTCAGACGTCTTTGCGGGCCGGCGAGTGCCCGATGCGTTGCAGGTTGACCCCGTGTTGTTGGGCGAGTGCTTGTCAGGCGCACTTTATACCGAGGACTTTCGGCGCATCCTGCGGGCAGAGGGTGTGCTCGACTACCGCGAGATCGTTAGCCGCCGCCTGTCGATCGACGATCCGGTGATCGAGGTGAAGATCGGCATGATCGACTTCTACTCAAAGACCATTCGCGCATTCAAAGTGCCGCTTGAGGACATCTGCGAGAACTATGGCCATGTTGCCTACTACCGCGGCACCATTGCCGACTCGCCCCATGCATTCATGCTGGACAATCATCACCTGTTCCGCACTGGCATGCCGGTGCCAGTCTGCGGCAATACCGCCAACATGTTGAGTGAGTCGCGCTTTGGGCAGCACTTCACTGTGGTTGGGGACTTTGCGGCCCACTATGGACCGTTTGATTGCACAGCACCGGTCGAGGCGTCTAGCCCAGAGGCGGCGACCGGCGGCGCGTGTTGCTAGTAGATTGACTGGCGAGAGGGTGATTCACGCGTCTGACGGCTGCGCGAACTGGTCATCTGCTGCCGCTCGCACGGCAGCAGATGATGGCGGATTGAAATTTTCGTTTGCGTATTGAGTGCCTGCACCTCGCGCACGATGTTGAAACCTGCAGCCGAGACAATATCGGTCAGATACGGAAAGATCGCGCTGGCGGGATACCGTCCCGTCCTTGCCGCAAGTTCGAGTGTGGTCGGGGTCACGTCCGGGTCATCCGGGGTCAGCAACAGAAATCGCTCACTGATGGGGACGAGCGATGCGGTGTCCTCGGCAAACGCAATCAGGTTCGATACCTCGCGAGCGGGCCGGGTGTGCACGATCGCGCTGAAAGGCGAGTTCATCCAGTGTGCGGGGAGTCAAAGAACGCGCCGAATCCGCGCGTGCCATCGTCGTGGGTGCGCTTAGCCGGCAAGATTCAAGTACCTTCGAGGCTTGTTCAAGAAATGCCATGTTCTCCCCGGTCAATGTTTCGAGTACCGGTGTGCGGTCAAACTGACAACGCGGGTCGACGAGGGGCAGGTAAGCCCGCCACTTCAGGAGCCTGGCGACATGCCAGACAGGGCACGGCTGAGGGCCGGTTACCTCACCGTGGATTCCACATGGAAACGCGTCCATCACGAGCAGGTCCGGTGCTCGCTCGGCGATAAGCGACGTCACGCGCCGTTGCCGCGACGCTGAACGCAGGTCGATGAAGTCGACCTTCGGACCCAGACTCGGGCGAGCCAACGAGGCGAAACGGGAATCGCCGATCAGCGTCACGGCCTCGCCCGCGAAATGATCGTGAATGAATGCGTTCGCCCGGGCGAGATGGCCAAGGTCGGCCCCACGCGCGTAGTAGATGATGGGTAGAACACTGGACAACGTGTCAAGACATGTCAGGGGACGCATAAAATAATCTGGATAGCGTGCCTTGATCAAACGGGCGCAAGACGTGAGTCGTATCGACGACTCGGCGACTGACCGCGAGGGGTGCGGGGCGAGGGGTGAGGGGCCAGCGTCGATCTGGTGTTCGTGGATCAGTCCGCGATTCAGGGCACCTGCTAAAGTCGTCTCTTTTGCAGTGAATGCAAGCCATGCGGGTTGAGTTAGCCGGACACGCCGGGACCCGGACGAACCTCGTGTCGTTGGCGGTAGTGTGGTGAGCCCCCTGCTTCGGCGCCCGCCCCGCGCTGTCGTCTTCTATGCTCTGGCGACCGCCTTTTCGCTGCTCGGTGACCAGGCGCTCTATGCGCTGCTGCCCATCTACTTTGAAGAGATCGGTCTCGCACCGATTCACGTCGGGATCCTCCTCTCTGCGAATCGCTGGGTTCGTCTGATCACCAATCACGTCGCCGAGCGTGCGAGCGCCTGGCTGCCGTCACGGCTGCTGATTCTGTCCGCCCTGGCAGCGGGCGCGCTCATGACCGTCGTTTACGCCTTTGCCGAGAACTTTCTGATACTGCTGGCGGCCCGCCTGATGTGGGGGCTGGCGTGGTCGTTCATCCGACATATCAGCGTGATGGCAGTCGCGTCGGTGGCAGGCGACAATCTTGGGCAAATGATGGGTTATTACAATGGCCTTTCACGCACGGGCAGCATTGTGGGCATCGTCGCTGGCGGGTTTCTGTTCGACCAACTGGGGTACACAAACACCTTTGTCGTCTTCTTCCTCGTATCCACGCTTGCCCTGCCGCTTGCTGCGTCCGCGGGCGCAGGCCGGGCGGGTGACGCGGGGGAGAGAGCGCCGGGCCAGGGCCCGGGCGGAGGCAACGGCGCCCTGCTGGTGTGCGGGTTTTCGGTGGGTGCGGTGGGTCCGGGTCTCGTGATGTCGACGCTTGGTTTCATACTCGCCAGCCGGTATGGCAACGCGGTAACCGTGTTCGGTGTCCTGGTTGGGATCGCATCGCTGAACGGCTTGCTGCTGGGATCGCGCTGGCTGCTTGAGACGATCGGCGCGCCCGCACTCGGGGCTGCGGTGGACCGGGTCGGCGCGGGGGTCGGTGTACCCGCTGCCTTTGCCGCTGGCATTGTCGGCTTATTGTGTCTGTGGACGTTTCCGTCCCTCGGCGCATTGACGCTCGGTGTGATGGGCTTTTTCCTCTGCGGGACCACGTTGCAAACGGTCCTGGCGGGGGAGGCAAGTGCACGCGGTTCCCGGGTTTATGCGCGTTTCGCGAGCGCTTCAGACGCGGGGTCTGCGTGTGGGCCGCTTATCGGCTGGAGCGTGATTACACTCGTAAGTGATGCCAGTGTGGTCTTCATCTTCGGCGCGGTGATCTTCGTGGCGGGTCTGATCGCGGCCCGTAAGGCGTTTTAGTTGCCTGCAAAACCAGGAAACACGGGGGGATTGTCCGAGTAATTTGTACTGAAGACAAAGAGCAACCGGATGGTATGGTGCGCGCATGTCATCGCAATTCGCCAAAAAAAACTTGGCGATTCGCCGAAAAAATACGCGACGATTCGCCCGAAAAAACGCGGCCGCGGCCACCGAAAACGATCCTGAGAGTTTAACCCGTCCTATGAGTGAAGCCAGAAACATGCCCGAGGGTCTGCCGGACCCGATGACAATGCCAATCGAAGAGATGGACGTTGCCCTTCCCGCGCTCTATCAATACGACGCCTGGCGCCCTTACTTCAAGCGGCTGCGCGAGGAAGACCCCGTTCACTACACGGCCGACAGCATGTTCGGGCCGTACTGGTCGATTACCCGGTGGGATGACGTCATGTATGTCGACAAGACACACGACATCTACTCGTCGGCAGATGGCATCACATTGCAGGACCAGCCGGTCGATTTCATCGCCCCCAACTTTATTGCGATGGACCGGCCCACTCACGATGTGCAGCGCAAAGCGGTGACCGGAGTTGTCGCTCCGACCAATCTTGCTCTGCTCGCACCGATCATCCGTGAGCGCGCGGGTCAGATTCTCGATGAACTGCCGGACAATGAGACCTTCAACTGGGTGGACAAGGTGTCGGTCGAACTGACGACACAGATGCTCGCGACCCTGTTTGACTTCCCATTTGAAGACCGTCACAAGCTGACCTACTGGTCTGACAAGGCGACGTCCGGAGAGCTTTCCGGGGGCACGACCCCTGAGGCGGAGCGTCGCGCGGCGATGAATGAGATGCTCGAATGGTTCACCAGTTTGTGGCACGAGCGGACCGGCGACAATGCGGGCAACGATCTCGTATCAATGCTGGCGAACAATCCCGAGACGAAGGACATGCTGACGCGGCCCATGGAATACATGGGCAATCTCATTCTGCTTATTGTTGGCGGCAACGACACCACCCGAAACTCGATTTCAGGTGGCGTGATCGGCCTCAATCAGTTCCCGGACGAGTACCAGAAGCTGCGCGATGACCTGTCGCTCATTCCGGGTATGGTCTCGGAAATCATCCGTTGGCAAACACCTCTCACGTACATGCGTCGAACGGCGCTGCGCGACGACGTGGTCGGTGGCAAGCAGATTCGTGCGGGCGACAAGGTTGCCATGTGGTACCTCTCTGCCAACCGGGATGAGACGGTGATTGAGAACCCGGACGCGCTGATTGTTGATCGGAAAACGCCGAGGCATCACATGTCGTTTGGTTATGGCATTCACCGTTGCATGGGCAACCGACTGGCCGAGATGCAATTGAAGATCGTGTGGGAGGAGATTACGAAGCGGTTCCACACGGTTGAGCAGGTGGGTCAGGAGATCCGGGTACAGTCGAGCTTTATTCGTGGCATCGCAGACCTGCCGGTGCGTGTGCATCGGCACTGAGCTAGTTCCTGTCCCTGAACTCGGGGATGTCTACACCTCAGCCGTCGACGCCATACGCCGCTCGCCACAGTTCGGCGCGATGTCGTAGTGGATCGGCGAGGATGTTGCGACGGGATCGGCCGATCTCTTCCGTGGTCAACGGTTTGAAGTCTCGTGGTAGCGTCTGCGCGTTGAACGTTGTGAGCACCCAATTGACGATGCCCGCGAGGCGCGCGTCGCTAACAGGTGCCTGGGCTGCGCCCGGAACGCGCACCAGGTAGTCGCGGCCGCCGCCAAGGTCGACGATTCTGCCCAATTCATCGACGAGCGTGGGTACCTCTGGCGGATTGCCGCTGCCATCCGCCAGATGGCAGCCGCCGCAGTGGAGCAGGTAGTCCGCGCGCGGGTCTGCCAAGCAAACCAGCGGCGTGAGCAACAACAACATACACAAAAGGCGCCGCACAGGTTAACCGGTCGAGGCTTTGCCCATCACCACGGCAACGGTGCAATGGTAGGCATGGCTCTCGGTGCCGAAGCACCAGAGGATATCGTTGCTTTTGCTGGGAAAGTATACGGGCTTGTCGCGCTCGGTATTGTGACACCCGCATCGGGCGCACACCGCCTTGCCGCAGCAGTCGTTGTAGGAGATCAGGTAGTCCTGATCGTCCACCGGATTCTTGCAGGTGCCGACCCACGTGACGGGCGATGCCTCGGCGCCCGGCGGGCAACTGGACATGGTGCCACCGCAGCAGGAGCAGAGGGTTCCACCAAGGGCGCAGTAGCGCCAGTAGTCACAGGACCGTGGATCGCCGATTTCTTGCAGGCCTTCCGCGCCGAAGGCACGGGCGACAGGCAGGAGCGGTAACACACTCGCGCCTGCGACCAACGTGCCGAGTTTCGCAAGGAAGCTGCGACGGCCGTGGTCGCGCGCAAGCTGCCGGCAGCCAGAAACGACACGCTGGTCCATTCGGTCGAGCAATGTGGTCAGGACGTTCATCTAGGCTTTCTCCTCAAATCCTTCGACGCTAAAACCGTCCTGGGAGACGTATTCCTGGATGGTTTTGTGTTCTGAGTGCGTTGCCTCGACCAGGCTGTCGAGATGCTCGCGCGTGTTGACGAGTCCCTTGCTGGCGAGCACACCGGCTTCATCAATGATGGCGGCGAACGGCAGCTTGCTGACGCCGAAGGTGATTCCGAGCGGTTGCGAGATCACATAGGGGTAGTCGTCAATCCCCATCTCGCTCGCGTATTTGCGATGCTGCTCTTCGGTGTCGCCGTCGCTCGCGAAGACGAGCCGCAGGTTTTCGGTGGCGGCGAGGCGACGCGCGGTAGGCACCAGTTCCCGGCAAACCGGGCACGTTGGAGAGACCCACATCAGCAACGTCGGCAACGCCGTCGGGCCGCCGATCACGAGCGCATTTCGATCGAGGTCTGTGACGGGAATGCTCTCCACGGTCTCACCGACTCTGGGTCCGCTGGTTGGCATGAGTGCACCGGCCGGGGCAACGCGCTCGTTCAGCACGCCTACCTGGCGGGCAAGGGCGAACACCGCGGCGCTGAGGACCAGTACCAGGGCCCACAGCAACACGTTCGACACGATCAGCGTTTCAACCATGCGCGATCTCCCCGCGTGGTGCCGCGTTCGCCGCGAGTTGCAAGAGTCCGGCATAAAGCAGAGCGGCGGTCAGCACGGCCGGGACGAGTAACAGATAATCAAACCAGGCGAGCGAGCGGGCTGTGGGGGCCAGTCCGACCAGGGCAACTGCCGCAAGCGCGCCGTTGCGCGCGACCAGCCACCAGGAAATGGCGTCGGCCGCGAAGCTGCAGCCACAGTCGATCCAGACACGGCCGCGTGCGAGATTGATGGCCATCGCAATGGCATAGGTGACAAACAGGCAGGACGCGAGGAAGAAAGCCAGGGGCGCGCCGAACAGCAGTCCGCCAGCGACGGCGAACTCAGCGAGTGTGAGCACGCGAGCAACAGGTGTCACAAGGAGCGGTGGCAGGAGCTGATAGCCCGCCAGGACCTGGTGAAACGCTTGTGGTGCCTGCACCTTGCTCCACGCGGCGATACCGAGTAGGAGCGCGAGCGCCCAGGCGACAGCCGTGGTGGCGAGCGGGTCAATCATTGCCGAAACCGATGATCATGTTGGGTCCACCGACGCCTTCGATGGTGCGTTCAAGGCGAGTGGTCGCGACGTCGTAGACATGCAGTTTGTTGTCGTTGTCGGCAACCGTGAGTAGGGGTTTGTCGTTGCGTGAGACAAGCAGATCGGCGGACTTTCCCGGTAGTTCGATGCGGCCAATGCGCCGCTTGCCCGCGCCGCTCAGGATCCAGACCTCTGTGCCTGGATCTTCGTGCGTATCCTTTTTGCCTTTATGCATGAGGGTGAAGAGCAGGTCGAGTCCGGGATGATAGTCAATGATCTGCCCGCCGCCGATGCGCCACGTTTCTTCGCGGTCCTTGGCGCTGGTGATCGACCAGGGCTCCGAGATAAAGATGTCATCGCCATCAGCCGTTGCGGTGAAGACCTTGCCCTCGAATGACACGAGCAACCAGCCGTCATCCGTGCGGACTGGTTTGTCGTAGACAGGATCTGTGTCGACGTCGAAGAACGTCTTGCTGCGGATGCGCGCGAGTTCTTTGCCGGCGCGGTCCAGTCGAACGAGTTGCAGGGTGCCATCGCCGCAGATCATCAGAAAAGCGCGCTTGTCGACCGGCATGACGAGAGCACAACCGGCGGTAGAGATCTCGCCAACAAAGGTGCGCTTCTTCACGTCGACGATCGATACCGACTGCGCCGGTGTCATATTGAATACGGCGAGGTGCCGCTTGTCATTCAATAGCCCAACGTACTGGCGGAATGGTAATGCGGCGATCTTGTTGGGAACCGGTATCTCGTGACGGGCGGTCAGTGACTTCATGTCGTAGATGGTGACGAAGTCGCTGCGCTCGCCGCGATGGCGTCTTGAGTAGTAGGTTTCGGGAACGTAGAACTCGCGCGCGCGGACGTTGGCTTCGATGGCGGGCGTCCATTCTGACACTGACAGAAGGCCCTGCATGTCGCCGGTTGCGACGTCGAAAATATAGGCCGGCCCGAAGACATTCTTGGCCATCACCCACGTGGGTCCGGGTGCGCCCATCGTCGTCTTGCCGATGGTCTCGGGCTTGATCTCGGCGACGGCTGTGGTGAGTTGAAGAGAAAGGAGTGCAAGCGCCGCCATCCGTACGGTCAAGCGTGCGATCAAGCGGATGGCGGCCCCGGAACCGGGCAAACTGCAGAATGCTCTCATCGACCAACCTCCAGAAGAAAGACCCCGGCAGTCTATCAGAAATTCCTGTCCCTCCTTGCGTTGTGGGACAGGAACCCCTGGCAGGTCAGGGGGAGGCTTGCGCCAGTTCCTTTCGCGCCGCCGCTTCGATGCGCGTGCCATCGAAGAACGCGGGATTGCAGCCGGCATAGAGTTGTACTGAAAACGAGTATGCGAAGCTGCGAAAGTCAGTCTCGTCAAAGAGTTCGTCTTCCAACTGTTCATAGGCCTCTGCGGCGGCGTGGTCCATGTTGGTCACGTCCCAATGGCCAAGATCAAAGCTCATGATGGCGCGCACCTGCTCGCGCAGGGGATTGGCTTTGCGGTTAAATGCCGCAAATGCCAGCGGATCGTCGGACTCGCAGCCGAAGTAGAAGTTGGGGATGAAACGGTCACGCACATCCTGCTCTGTCTCGACATGCATCAGGGCGAAGTCATCCCGAACATCCAGCGGCACGTCGCCCTTGCCAATGCCGAGCGCCGACTCCAACTGATCGAGTTTCCCAAGCGTCGCCTCATCACCGTACTCGGTGAACAACTTGCGGGCCATCGAGGCATCGACGTTGGCGGGATTGAGGTTTTCGAGACTCTGGAGGTTGCGTTTCTTCCAACGACTGAAGATGTCCTGGTAAAGGCGAGTGCCGGTCACCGCGCCACCTTCAAGGAGGGCGACCCGGAGGCCTGGAAAACGGTGTGTGACACCGCCCATGAGCAATGCCTTGGCCAGCACCTCACCGGCTGCTGCGAAGTGACCCATGTGATTGTGCATGTAGTTGGAGATGGAACTGCGATCATGGAAGCCCATGCCGCCCGAGTGTGCGGCGAGGGGGAAGCCGAGATCGATGCAACGTTGCCAGAACGGGTCGTAATCGTGGGCGCTGTCGATCGCAAAGCTGTCCAACCAGAACACTTCGCCAGCGAGTTCCGGGTATTCGCGCTCGACCCGGGGCACGGGTCGTTTGATGAAAGACGGAATCATGGCGACCTTGAGACCGAGCGAGTGGGCGTGTTCGAGTTCACGAATGCCTTCTTCGGGCGTGTGTAGCGGAATGATGGCAGCGACCGTCATGCGGTCGCTGTATTCGCTGTAGGCGGCGGCCGCGTATTCGTTGTACGCGTGGCAGGCGAGTCGCCGATACTCATCGTTAGGGATGCTGTGAAAACCCAGTCCGCTGGTTGGATAGAGAACCGCAAAGTCGAGCCCGAAGTCGTCCATGCGCTGGTGATAGAGCTTCGGCAGCATGGCGGTACAGCGGTCAAACGTGTTCTTTGTTGGCAGGGCCCACCAGGGTGCGCGGATCGCGCGGTTATCCTTGCGCTCGTCCCAGTTCATTTGATACCAGCCCGGGCCAGTGCGGCCGCCGCGTTGATTGGCGCGAAAATCGGTTACCGCGTCCTCGCCGCCAGCATCGCGGATGTAGTCCATCAGAACGGGCGAGAACTCAATGATATGGGAATCGCCGTCGATGAGCGGATGGTTGAGGTTGGCGCGGATCTCTGCAGAGCGGGTTGCCATATAATGGCCTCCGGATCGGGGTGGCTGGGAGTTTGACCACATTAGTCGCAATCCCGTGTGCCGGGCAAGCGCCGTTGGTGGTGCTGCGCCTTGTGCCGAAGGCTGGTGAGATGTGCCGAAGGCTCGTGGGTTCCCGTGATCGATTTCTGTACTGGCACGCGCAAAGCAGTCATTCTTCGCGCGAGCACTGTTAAGGGAAGAGTCAAATGGGCCTGTACGCGAAGTATGTGCTGCCGAAACTGATCGACAAGGCCTGTGGTCAGGCGCCAATGGCCGAACTGCGTTCGCAATATGTGCCACATGCCTCGGGGCGCGTGCTCGAGATAGGGTTGGGATCCGGCCACAACCTGCCGTACTACACGGCTGCGGCAACTTCAGTGACTGCAATTGACCCCGCGACGGAGGTCACTGAACTGGCGGCCAAACGGATAAGCGATGCCGCAATGAACGTAGAACTCATCAGCACCTCTGCAGAGTCCATTCCCTTCGACGACGGCACCTTTGACACGGTCGTGTCCACCTGGACCCTGTGTTCGATTCCCGATGTCGAGCGGACACTTGCCGAGT
>CAVOBC010000084.1:0-14987 GCA_963693635.1 Gammaproteobacteria bacterium
ACGGGCATCGCCTGGACTGTTCTATGGCCCAAGGCTGTCTATTGCGCTCAAGGCTGTCTATTGCGCTCAAGGCTGTCTATTGCGCTCAAGGCTGTCTATTGCGCTTAAGGCTGTCCGCGACCACCATCACGCGGGTCGCCATTTCCGGGTCATCAGCCATGAGCAGCACCAATATCTCCGATGCGTTATCGCCGCATTCGCTTCTTTCGTTCGCAGGCCTTCTGCTGGTTGCATGCACCCTTGCTGACGCCAGTGCGCAATCGCTCGAAGGCCGCACCTCCCTGTCACCGGCAGAGGCGGCAACGCTCAACCGCAACGACGTGGTATTTCTGGATGTCAGAACAAAGGTCGAATGGCGGCGCGGCCACGTGAAGGGTGCCACACACATTCCGCACAACGAGGCCGCCGCGCATGTCAGCACGATGATCCCGGACAAATCAAAGCCGATTATCACGTACTGCGCCGTCGGCGGACGCGCGTCATGGGTCGTCAATGACCTCACTGCCAAGGGTTACACCGTCATCCCCGTGACAGGCGGCGGTTACTCCGAACTGATCGCCGCCGGTATGCCCGATGAACACGTGCTTTCGGACTAACAGGCTGCTGAAAAAGCAGCCTTTCATGGAACTAAAGCAAGGTGCCCGCGGTGTTGCCTGCGAGACAGCGCGGTGATCCGGCACCGTGAGATCCGTTAGAGGTAGGACTCCCCCGTCTCGCGTGACCTTACGGTCTTCGCGGGACTACCAAAGGCCACAACGTGATCGGGCAGATCCCGGATCACCAGCGACCCGGCGCCGACGATGGTGTGAGCACCAATCGTGACCTGATGTATTACTTGTGCGCCAAGGCCGAGCACCGAGTAATCCCCGATCGACACCTTGCCACCGGTCACAGAGCCCGGATTGATCGAGACGAAGTCGCCCACCGTGTTCTCATGGTCTATTGATGCCCGGGTGTTGATGATGCAGTGGGCACCAATCCTGCTGCCAGGATTAATGACCACACCCGCCGTTACCCGCGTTCCCGGTCCAATCACCGCGTCTGCCGCGACGGCAGTGAACGGATCGACAATCGACACAAACTCGAAGTCCGGCCACTCGAGCGCAATCCGTGCCGCGAGGTCCCCTCTGCCCGCGTTGTCACCGATGCTGATAATGCCGCCCCCGACATCACCGACAATCCGCCCCAGCTCATCATCCCCGCCCAAGACCGGATAGCCTGCAAACGTCGAACCCGGTTCAAGCTGATTGTCGACGAGGCCGTCGATGACGTGTTTGCCCTCACGGCAAATCGTGCCTATGTCCACCAGCGCCTGGGCACCTGCGCCGAAGATGATGATCCTCATGCCGGCCGCACCTCCCCACCCTGGCCCGCGCCCTGTTCTGCGCCAAAGCCCGCGCCGTGACGTTCAATCGAGCGCCGGTTCCAATACCAGGCCACCCCGCCGGCAACTACGTTCACAAGCCCTGATGCCAGGAAAATGCCCATATACCCGAAGAGGTAATCCCCCAGGTAGCACAGCGGTATGTAGAAGGCGAAGGTGCGGACCAGCGTCATGATGAGTGGCGGCATCGGCATGCCCCGGGCGTTAAAGCTGGAGTTGGCAACCTGCATGACGCCCATCATGCCAATCGTCAGGGGAATGATCAGAAAAAAGCCCTGCGCGACCTCCCGGACAACCAGATTATCGTCAATCAGCGACACCATCAGCGCGCCTACCAGCGACATGACGATGAAGGTGAACGCTCCCCAAGCAAGACAAAAACGATACACAACCGACAAGGCGGAACGAACGCGGTCGACCCGGTTCGCCCCCCAGTTCTGACCAATGAACGGTTCCGCAGACGATGATGCCGACCACAGGATCATGTGCGCCATCGTCTCCACGCGGGTCGCAACGTTGAACCCCGCCACCACCTCATGGCCATGCCCGGCGAGCAAACGGGTCATCACCAGCATCGAAACCGGGTGGATCAGTCCACTCATGATCGCAGGACCGCCGACGTGCAGAATCGCCTTCCAGGAGCCGATGAAATCCTCGAACGACCATTCGTACATCTTTGCCCGGACCAAAAGCCCGAGATAGAGCACAACACTGAAGGCGCGCGACAGCACGTACGCCAACGCGGCGCCCGCAATGCCGAGTTCCGGGAAGCCAAAGAGACCAAAGATCAGGAGTGGCCCAAAAGCGATCTGCATCAGAGATCCGGCGGTCATCACGATGCCCGGACTCGCCGCGGATCCGGTCGCCCGCAGCAACGTTGACCCCACAATCCCAAGCAGAAAGAACGGCACGCCGAACATGTAAACCTTGAGATAACGCACCGTCATCTCACGGACTTCGCCCTCCGCGCCGAGGGCCGCAACCATCCAATCTGCGGCGAAGACGCCACCGATCGCCAGCAGCACCCCGACCACCACTGCCAACAACTGGGCATGTGTCACCAGCCGGCGCATCGTTTCACGTTCGCCAGCGCCCGCCGCTCGCGCAATAACGGACGACGCACCCGTGCCGATGCCACCCGCGAACGCGAAGAGAACGATCGTCAGCGGAAACGCAAATCCCATCGCCGCCAGCGCTTCCGTGCCGACCATGCCCAGGTAGACAGCTTCTGCCAGTTGGGCCACGTTCATCGTCACGGAACCCATCGCCATGTACGAACCGAGGCGCACGAGGTGTCTCGGTACGCTGCCGCTCGTGAATCCACCAGCCGCTCGGACTGGCTTGCCCTCGGGCATTGTGTGCCTCAGTGTGCCCGCCGAGGCACAGGAAGAAGAGGCGACGAACCGGGATTCACTTCGCCTCGAAAGTTGCGCCCGGGGTCGTCAATCCGGGCGTGACGCGCCGCTATCTGCGGTTAGTCAGGAATTGCTCATTGACGCAGGATTCGAGGCGGCCGTCCCGCAGATACCGCGCAGCGGTTCGTGCGGAGAACGCGCGAATGTCCCGCATGCTCTGGGGCGTAAAGAACGCAGAGTGTGGCGTCACGAGCAGGCGGTGTTGAATCCACTCCTCGTCACGATGCCAGGCTGCAATCAACGGCGCATTCACATTCGCAGGCTCATCGGGCAACACATCGAGGCCGGCCGCAAGCACGGTGTCATTTTTCATCGCATCATGCAGCGCGTCGAGATCAATGACCGGTCCACGCGCCGTGTTAACCACGATCATGCCTTTCTTTGCAGCCGCAAAGGCATCCTTTCCGATCAGACCGCGCGTATCGGCGTTCAGTGGCGCGTGAATGCTGACGATATCACTCTGTCCCATTAGCTCCTCTAGGCTGTCTGCGCGGCGAACGCCGACCGCATACTCCGAGCCATTCGGTTTGAAAGGGTCATAAAAGACCACATCCATATCAAACGCCTTGGCGCGCAGCGCCGCGGCCGTACCGATGCGCCCCATCCCAACGATGCCGAACGTCTGGGTCGCCAATCGCTGACCAAACGGATTGAGGGCAGGTTGCCAGTTCTTCACCGGTTCGGCGCGCAGGCGCTCGTTGTGAAAGGCAATACTCTTGGTCAGGGTCATCATGAGCGCCATCGCATGGTCTGCAACCTCGCGCGTGCCGTAGTCCGGCGTGTTGCAGACCGGAATACCGAGCTTGCCGAACCCTTCGACATCCACATCATCAAAGCCGACAGCGGACTTCACATAGATGCGTGCGTTTTTCGCCTTCTCGGCGTATTCGAGCGGGAGCGGTCCACCGACCAGTCCTTCCGCCGCTTCCCACTGCTCGTCGGTCACGTTCTCAATGCCGCGCACGAAAACGCCCTCCAAGCCTTCGCCAAGCCCTTCGATTTCGGCTTCAAAACCATCACGGGCGAATGCTCGTGGCCAGAGAACGGTAATGCTCATGTCGTTTCCTATTTGCTCTTTAGTTGGTCTTCAGTGCCTGTTCTAGAACGCAGTTTCTGGGCACCTGTTCTGGACACTATCAGCACTCTTGCATGGAACTAAAGCAATACGCTGCCGTGCGTTCCGTGTGCGACAGCGCGGTAATCCGGCACCGTGAGATGCTGTTAGTCGCCGCGCTTCGCCTTCATGTCGTCTATCTTGCCCTGCAGGCGGCGCATGCCACTCAGCCAACGCGGCAGGTCATCGGCTTTGCGGTCCATCCACGTCTGCGCGATCGGATCTGTGAGAATCAGAAACGACTCGTCATCGATCGCCGTGACCACCTGATTTGCGACCTCTTCAGGTTCTTTGACCGGCCCACCCGCGCCGCTCGCCAATTCGCTACCCGCCAGCATGGGTGTGTTGACGCCGAGCGGCGCCAACAATGAAACGCGGATACCCTCGTCGTGATAGGTGATCGCAAGCCACTCGACGAGCCCGACCACCGCGTGCTTTGTCACGGCGTAGGTCGCATTGCCATGCGTCGTCAGAATTCCGGCCATCGATGCCGTGTGCAAGAGATACCCCTCGCCCCGGTCCAGCATGCCGGGCAGCACGGCCCGCACCGCATAGACGTGCGCCATGACATTAACCTGCCATTGCTCATTCCAAACGTCAATTGGCGTTGTAATCGGCTCCCCGCCCGTCGCGATGCCCGCGTTGCTGAAGAAAACCTCGACCGGGCCCAGCTTGCTTTCGGTCTCGGCCACCAGCGCATTGATGTCTGCCTCGCTCGAAACGTCGCAGGCAATGCCAAGCCCACCGATTTCGTCCGCAACCGCTCGCGCCCCATCGCCGTTAACGTCCGTGACCACGACCCTAGCGCCGCGTGCTGCGAACGCCCGCGCCGATGCAGCACCAATACCGCTCGCGCCGCCCGTCACCACCGCTACTCGATTATTGAGATCCATGGTTTCTCCTGTAATTTCAGATCGTCATCGGCCACACCGTCGCACCGCAGGACAACACCGGTGAGGCGGGTGCTGCCCGCCGGCCAGCTTCATGAGCCGCCAGCTTCATGAAAAGCCCGCTTCATGAAAAGCAGTAGCGAGAGTCGAGGCCCGCATCCCCCTTTCACGCCGGCGATTCATCAGAAGGCTGGCGGTTACCCGGACGCCCAGCTCTTCTGCTGCACAGTGCAGCGAAGAGGCCAGATTCCTCAAATCGATCCCGTGAACCGACGTGCCAACCGGAGACGGGACCCAATCGGCCGCCCAGTGTAGCAAAGCCCGGATGTGTGAGACCATTGATCCATCGTTGGCCGGGCCCGGAATCGGCCAGTCACAAACACCGACACATAACCTGACACGAAACGAGAGCGGTCAACCGCTTGGAGGAATCATGAAATCACCGATCTGCAAGATGCTCGGCATCGAGTTCCCTCTCATTGCATTCACCCACTGCCGCGACGTTGTGGTCGAGGTCTCCAAGGCGGGTGGAATGGGCGTACTCGGCGCCGCCGGATACGATCCTGAATCGCTCGAAGTCGCGCTCAACTGGATCGATGAGAACATCGACGGCTTGCCTTACGGTGTCGATCTCATCGCGCCCACCAGCATGGCGGTCAACGACGACAACGCAACGTCCGAAGAGATCCTGGCGATGATCCCCGATGAGAATCGCCAGTTCGCGCTCAACATTCTGGCGCAGCACCAGATCGACACCCACGACGTGTACGAAAATCAGGTGGGGCACGCCGGCGGTTTCCTGACCAAAGACAAGGCCGCCAACATCATCGACGTGGCCTTCTCCCACCCGATCAAGCTGATCGCCAACGCATTGGGAGTGCCGCCGCGCTACATGATCGACATGTGCAAGCTAAACAATGTCGCGGCAGCCGCCCTGGTCGGTGCCAAGGAACACGCCGTTAAGCAGGTCGAGGCCGGCGTCGACATTCTGGTCGTCGCTGGCACCGAGGCAGGCGGCCACTGCGGCGAGGTCTCAACCCTGGTTCTGGTGCCCGAAGTCGTCGAAGCGGTGAAGGATTACGACGTGCCCGTGCTCGCCGCAGGCGGCATCGTCACCGGCCGGCAGATGGCTGCGACCATGGCCATGGGCGCAGCGGGCGCCTGGACAGGATCAGTGTGGCTTACGACGACCGAGGCGGAGACATCACCCGTCATCAAAGACAAATACGTCGCGGCCAGCTCGCGCCAGACCGTTCGGTCGCAGGCCCGAACGGGCAAATACTCAAGGCAACTGCGTTCACCCTGGACCGATGCCTGGGAGTCTGAGGAGTCACCGGGATCTCTGCCCATGCCCCTGCAGGGGCTCGTTAGTGGCCCGCCGCTCGCCAAGGTCACCAAACTCGCAGAGGGGGGCCATCAGGGCGCCAAGCAACTCGCAACCTCGTTCGTCGGCCAGGGCGTTGGCCTCATGAACAGCATCCAGACGACACGGCAGGTGGTATACGACTTCAAGGAAGACTTTCTTGAAGCAACCGAACGCCTCAACAACTTTCTCGACGACTGAATGACTAAATGACGGAATAAACACCCGGCGAGCCAGGTCCGTCCTGACTCACCCACCGACAGGAGACATTTCATGGCAGACAAGACCCTGGACCCCGGCGACAGCACAGTGCTGGTCGAGGTCACCGACGGCGTTGGCGTCATCACCCTTAACCGACCCGAGGCGCGCAACGCGTTCACGCCGGCGATGGGGATCGTCCTTGGCAATGCGCTGGCAATGGTCGAAACCGACCCGGACGTTCGCTGCGTCGTTCTCACGGGCGCCGGCAAAGGCTTCTGCGCCGGCGGCGACGTCAAGAATATGGCCGAAGAGGGCGACGGCACGGTCGGCAACAACACCCTGGACGAAGCGATCCACAAACAGCGGCTCAATCATCGGGCCACGTCCGGCGCGCTCTTTCGCATGCCGAAACCGACCCTGGCGGCACTGCCGGGCGCAGCCGCTGGTGCGGGTCTCGCCTTCGCCCTCGCCTGCGACATGCGCATCATGGTCAGCTCCGCGGTCATGATGACAGCGTTCAAGAATGTCGGCTTCTCCGGCGACTACGGCGGCACCTACTTCATGAGTCAGCTCGTGGGCACAGCCAAGGCACGAGAGCTGTACTTCCTGTCGCCACGCATCACGTCGGCGGATGCACTGTCACTCGGTCTCACCAACTGGGTTTGCGAGCCAGACGAGCTGATGGATCGAGCCATGACCATTGCTCGCGAACTTGCGGCCGGGCCGACCATTGCCTTTCGGTACATGAAGGAGAACCTGAACCGCGCGCTCACCTCAGGCGATCTGGATGACTGCATGGACCTCGAGGCGACGCATCACCTGCATTGCGGCCAAACCGAGGACCATCAGAATGCTGCCAGGGCATTTGTCGAGAAAAAGACACCGGTCTTCAACGGCCGCTAAGTCCCTGCCCACGGGCGGATCAGATTCGATCGCTCACGTGCGCTCGCCGGCCAGCAATGCCGCGAGCGAATCGGCACCCTGATCGAGATGGAACTGGCGGGCGTCAATGCCCATCGCTTTCGTGGCACTGACATTCGCCGCGCTGTCGTCCACATAGATGATGTCCATGTGACGCCGTTCGGGTGGCACCTTGAGCGTATTGATGACGTGCCGAAAGAAGCCCGCTGCGGG
Organism: Gammaproteobacteria bacterium; assembly: GCA_963693635.1. Classification (GTDB taxonomy): domain Bacteria; phylum Pseudomonadota; class Gammaproteobacteria; order Pseudomonadales; family Azotimanducaceae; genus CAVOBC01. The sequence goes on from CAVOBC010000084.1 coordinate 7,502, forward strand.
TTTGGACTCGCCGATCTCGCAAGAGGCAGAAATGCGGTCAAAGCACTGCCCATAACCAAGCGCTTGTTGCATGAAGTGGAGACGGGTCGACTGCTGGTTCGTCGCGAGAAAGACGTGCCAGCCCCCCTCCGCAACTGATCGACCAGCGCGAGCACATCCGCGTCGGGCTCAATCTGGGACCAGATTGCGCAAGCGTCGTCGAAACTCGCTGCGCTGCCCCACTCGGCGAGCAACGCCTCGATCGCCCGACGCAATCCCGTGCCCAACGTGTCGGGTGAGGTCAAGAAGGGGCGCTCCACAGCGAACACGGCTTGTGCAAAAGCGTCACCGCGAGCACCGCCGCCCGCCGCCGGTTGACACACAGGGCAGGGGGGCGATCAATCAGCGCGCCCCCCTTCCGCCGCCAGTTCTCAGGTTGGCGCTGGATGACGCCATCGGCATCGAGCACCAGCGAACGCGGTTGATCATTCACGGTAGAGCGTCCGATTAGCAGAAGAAGCGATCCGGGATACCCGCCACGAACACGAACAGGAACACGACGTCACTCCGAAGCTTGCCGACGTCCCAACACGAACCAGTCGACGAACACCAGATTCGGCACCCAACACGACCAGGCAACCACCGGATAGAAGACCGCAAAGGGAATGCCGGCACCTTCCGCAACGCCGAGTTGAATACGCAACGTCACGGCCACAAACGCGAGCGCATAGTTGCGAACCATTCACTGCCGGTGACGCGCTACGTCGCCCCGCCGAATCGCCAGGTACGCTCGCCAGCCACTCCACAAAAAACAGATCGCCAGGCCCGCGAAGCCGACACGGCCGACGAGTCCACCGTCGGCATTGAGTGAGAGCGCGAGGCCCCGAGGCCCCCGACAAGCGCAAGGATCAGATAAGTGCGGCCCATCCACCGGTGGACGTGGGGCCAGTTCCGCGCAAGGCAGAGACAAACTGAAATCCGCCCAATATCAGGAGCGTGCCACCACCAAGGACGTGGGCCGTACTGCTGATTGGCGTCAGCGCAAACCTTGCGTGAAAAACCGAGTCACCCGTCAGCCCCATCTGGAACACATACGCTAGAGCCCGATCGGTATGGCGAGAAGGATGACGACAAAGGACGTTGCGCGTGCAACCAAGGAGAACCTCACTTCGTTCGTTTGTGTTGTAGATGAAACCGGCATGGCGATTGTCCCGGGTACAACCCGTTCTAATCCTTGACGCTAACCACGGACGATTGGTTTGCATCGGGTCGCTGTACGACGCAAAAGAGATTGCCGTCAGGATCTTCCAACAAGTCCGCACCAGGGGAATAGCGCCATGGACAGGGTTTGGCACCGAGCGCCACCCGTCGATCAACCTACGGTCAAAGTTACAGGTAACCGATCGAGACGCACAAGAACCTCCGTTGACGGCCGCATGCGGGCAAGGTGGTATCGTCAGGATCGGGTTCAACAACTTCACGAACGACGTATAGCGACTCCACTTGAAGGTAAGGTTGCACTCGTAACCGGCACCAGCCGAGGCGTCGGCAAGGGCATCGCGCTTGGCCTCGGTGAAGCGGGCGCAACGGTCTACATTACCGCTCGCACGACCGCGGAAGGTACATCGGCCGCGAAGCTGCCCGGAACGATCCATGCAACGGCCGCTGAGGTTGATGCGATCGGCGGCCACGGCATCGCCATCCAGTACGATCACCGGGACGACGCGCAGGTGAGCCAGGTGTTCGGCACGATCGCCAGCGCGCATGGGCGCCTCGACATCCTCGTCAACAACGTCAGGGGCGGGTACGAACATTACTCCGACAGCACGAACTTCTTCCAGGAGACCGGTTTCTGGACCATGCCGCTATCGCGCTGGGATTCCATGTTCGATGCGGGCGTGCGTGCCCAGTACACGGCGAGCGCGCTGGCGGTGCCGATGATGGGGGCAGGCGGTCTTATTGTGAATCTGTCGTTCTTCGCCGCCAGTCGCAGTGATCGCGGCGTCATCTACCGCACCGCGAAACGTGCCTCAGATCACATGGCCGCTTGTATGGCCTTTGAACTGCAGGACCTGGGGATTGCCGCAGTTTCTCTCTACCCGGGCTCGTCCGAACAGAATCGGTACTGAATGCCGGTTTTGACCTGGCCAACTCAGAATCGCCCCGGTTCATTGGACGCGCGGTCTCCGCGCTCGCGACCGACCCGGAGCTAATGGTGCAATCTGGCAAGGTACTGATTGTCGCCCAACTGGCCCGACAGTACGGATTCACGGACATTGATGGCACCCAGCCGGAGCCGCTGACCGACGAGATGATCTAGCGGCGAGCCGATCTGGTAAATACTCGACCATGGGTCCTCCCTGGTGGGCCGATACAATCCGCTTTAAAAACCGGTCAACTCAACGCGACGCGTCCTCAAGGACAAAGCGCGCGCCCTTTTCCGCAATCATCACAGTCGGCGCGTTGGTATTGCCAGACGTGATGGTCGGCATGATAGACGCGTCGATCACGCGAAGACCCGTCAGCCCGTGCACCGAGAGCTGGTCGCTGACGACGGCCTGACCGTCGCTGCCCATCTTGCAGGTGCTGACGGGGTGGAAGATCGTCGTGCCCAGGTCACCGGCGGCCTTGTGCAACTCCTCATCGGTCGCCACCTGCGACCCCGGCAGATACTCACGTGGATTAAAACGCGCAAGCGCCTTCGCCGCCATGATGCGCCGGGTGAAGCGCAGCCCCTCAACAGCGATCTCCAGATCCTCCGGCGTCGACAGATAATTCAGTGTGATGGCCGGGGCGACATCCGGGTCTGTGCTGCGGATGCGCACATGGCCACGACTCGACGGCCGCAAGTTGCATACCGATGGCGTTATGGCATTAAAGTCATGTAGCGGCGCACCGAATCGATCGAGCGACAGCGGTTGCACGTGCCACTCCATGTTCGCTGATGGTTGCCCGGGGTCACTGCGCGCAAATGCACCCAATTGTGATGGCGGCATTGTGAGCGGGCCAGTCTTGAACAGCAGATACTCAAGGCCCATCGCGGCTTTTCCGATCAGCGAGTTCGCCCGCTGGTTCAGCGTCACCGTGTTGTCTACCTGATAGATGCAGCGCACCTGCAGATGGTCCTGCAGATTCTCGCCCACGCCCGGCAGATCGTGCAGAACCGGAATGCCCTGGCTGGAAAGAAGGTCACCGGCGCCGATGCCAGAGAGCTGCAGAATTTTCGGCGAGCCGATCGAACCCGCCGACAGAATGATCTCGCGCCGCGCCGAGAACGTCTCATCACCCGACGTCAGACTGACATCGACACTGGTCGCGTGCCGGCCGTTGAGATTGAGCTTTGCGACCGTCGCATCAGTAACCACCGTCAAATTGGGCCGCCCCCGCGCCGGGTCGAGAAACGCTCGCACCGCGCTCCAGCGCGTGCCCCTGCACTGGTTCATGTGAAAGTAGGCGTTGCCAAAGTTGTCACCGCGATTGAACTCATCAACCTTGGGGATGCCGCACTCTTCGGCAGCGTCGCGCCACGCGTCCAGAATCTCCCAGTTGACCCGGCGTTCTTCAACCCGTAGCTCGCCACCCGCACCGTGGAATTCATCGGCGCCATGGACGAAGTCCTCTGACTGCCGGAAAACCGGCAACACGTCGTCCCAGGACCAGCCCTGATTGCCCAACTGCGCCCAGTGATCGTAATCGCTTGCTTGGCCGCGCATGTAGACCATGGCATTAATCGAGGAGCAACCGCCAAGCACCTTGCCGCGCGCATACCCGATCGAGCGCCCGTTCAGCCCCGGGTCCGGCTCAATTTCATAGCACCAGTCTGTTCGCGGATTGCCAATCGTGTACAGATACCCAACCGGAATATTGATCCAGAAGTAGTTGTCCTTGCCCCCGGCCTCCAGCAGCAACACCTGGTGTTCACCTGATGCGGACAGGCGATTGGCGAGGACGCAACCCGCCGTGCCAGCGCCGACAATGATGTAGTCGTACTCTTTCATTCGTTTGTTCGCGCGTCTGTTCGCCGCCGTCAGGCGGTGATAGCGGCAATGGTCCGATCAACGATGTCAGCCGGATTGGCGGCCCAACGGGTCACCACGACCAACTCATGCTCCGGCACGACACAGACGACATTGCCGCCTGCACCCTGTGCCGCAAAGGCGCGATCGGAGGCGTTTTTGAACGCGGCTCTGCCCGGATTCAACCACCACATATAACCGTAGCTTTGTTGGTGGGGACACGGTGTCATCGCTTCTGCGAGGAACGCCCGGCTGATCAACTGCTTGCCTTCACATTCGCCGCCGCGGCACAGCAACCCACCGAAGCGCGCATGATCTCGTGCTGATATCCATAGGCCACCACCCCAGTGGCCACCACCCGGTACCGAGGGCATGGACTCGCCATCGATGTCGACCCACGCGTTGTCGTACGGATGCCACTCCCAGGTGTCAGACGCGCCGATCGGATCCATGATTTCGCGCTTCAGCACCGCCGGCAGGGGCTCACGCCAGACCTGCAGGCCGGCAAAGCCAAGCATGTTCACGCGGACATCGTTGTACTCCCAGAACGTGCCCGGGGCATGCATCAAACGCACCTCACCTTTGTTGCCCGCGCCCGCTTCGCCTCTCGCCACCGATCGATTGTGGTCAATCGAGTCGGGGATGCCAAACAACGTGCCGGACCACTCACTTGTCTGTTGCAGCAGGTGTTGCCACGTGATCGCACCATTGTGCTCGGACGCGAACCAGTCACCAGACACGTAGTCGGCAACCCGGTCCGTAACTGATGTGATCAGACCTCGATCGAGCGCGAGTCCAATGCACGTCGACAGATAACTCTTGGTTGCGCTGAACGTCATGTCGACCCGGTCGACGTCCCCCCACTCGACCACGGTCTCGCCAGCGACAGTGGCCATGCCGGCGGCGCCGCCCCGTTCCTTCGTCGGTCCGATCGGCCGGTTATGCGGCGGCTGATCATTTGCCGCAACCATCGTCGAAACGTCGGTCGGCCAGTCGATTTCGGTCGCGACTGCATGGCGGGCTACGTCGGCGAGCGCTGCGTCTGTCATGCGGTTTTGAATTCAAAATACGCGTTGGAGACGACCGTCTTGTCACCCACCCGCGCCTCGAAGACAACGCGCCCGGGACCGTCGTTCCAGGCGAGGACACTCAGCGTGTCACCCAGAAAGACGGGCGATGAGAAGCGCACCTTGATCTTGCCGAAGCGGCTCACATCACCGCCACAGATCTCACCGAGCAACAGATGTGCACAATGACCAAAGGTGCAGAGACCGTGCAGGATGGGCTCATCGAAGCCGCCAAACTTCGCCGATTCCGGGTCGATGTGCAGCGGATTGTAGTCGCCAGACAGGCGATAGACGTGTGCCTGATTGTCGAGTATTTCGGCTACCGCCGTGTAATCCGGTGCGCTGTCCGGCACCGTGATCTTGGCCGAATATGTCTCCCCGGAGCCCTCAAACGGCTCGATATCCCCTAGCGCCGCCACGCCGCGCCGGAACGAACCGCTGACCATCTTGACGCAAACATCGCCATCGGCATCAACCACTTCGCTTTCTGACTCGACAAAGCCGTTGCCCTTGCCGCGCGGATGAATACCGACCAGCCGCGAGCGACATTTGACCTCGCCGGAAAGCGGCAGCGGCTTGACCATCTCGAGATAGCGCTCCGCGTCAATGGTAAGCGGGCCCGGTGAGTTGGGCACATGATCATTCGACATCGGCACGCCGACCCCGCCCCAGCGAATCGGGAAGGTGGGGAACACCGCGAAGTCCGGATGCCGCTCGTACACGCACGACAGATCACGCGTGCCAATGCCAACGGCATACAGTAAAACGTCGCGTTGATCGTAACTGATCGAGATGGGGTCGCCCCACGGGCCCGGTTCGCCGCCCGGCAGTGCGGCCTGTGCGTTATAAGTTGCCATTGAATTTATCCCTCTGCTCGGTTGTCTACGGTCCCAGGACCATGATTGACGTGCGCCGCCAGGCGCACTGTCAGAACGTCACGCACCTTGCCACACGACCGGGGGAGGCGCAAAAACACTATTGGCCGGGCGGCACCTGCGGCTACCAACGGCTACCCACCCGCTGCCAGACCGCTGAGGGTGCTGAAAGTCATGCCAAGAGCTGGCATCAAGAGCTGGCATGAAGAGAGTGCTCGCCTGCTCATCCCGGAGAGACCGCACGCCTTTTTGGCGGGCGGGTATTTCGCCGCAACCAGCAGCCGCCTGATGTGCATGCCTCTCGACTATTCTGGTTCTCTCCGACTATTCCTGTTTTGTAAACCTCGCCTGTTCATTTCGGAAGATCTCACCGCCTTTCATGACGAAGACAACACCCAGTATCGCATCGATGTCATCGAGAGGACTCTGACGAACCGCAATGACGTCCACAAACTTGCCAGCTTCAAGCATGCCAAGTGACGCCGACTGGCCAAGATTGCCTGCCCCGTTCACGGTTGCAGTAACGATCGCGTCCATGGGCGTAAAACCCGCCTGCACCATGAGCGGAAACTCTCGAGCGTTGTCGCCGTGCCTCGATACGCCGGTGTCGGTCCCAAATGCGATACGCACCCCGACGCGCCGCGCCGCTGCCAGCATCCGGATTGAGACGGGGCCTACTTCTCGCGTTTTCTTCTGGCTCGGGGGTGTCAGAAACGTGTCCGGGTCATCCGCCCAGGCCTTGACCGTCTCACCGGCAAGCACGGTCGGGACGAGATAGGCGCCAGTGCGTTTGAAGAGCCGAAACGTGCCCTTGTTTGAGAATGTTCCATGCTCAATGGAATCAACTCCCGCGCGGAGCGCGGCCTCAACGCCATCGGCCCGTGCGCATGGGCAGTCACCTTGCGACCCATCATGTGTGCGGCCTCGACGATCGCAACCAGTTCATCATCGAAGAATTGCTTTGACATGCCCGCCGCCGTGTTCGAAAGAACACCGCCAATCGCCGTTATCTTGATGTGATCGGCACCCCGGCGAATCTGATCGCGCACCGCGCGCCGACAGTCAGCCGCGCCATCACACGTACCGGCAGACGACAGCGGTCAATGAGATCAGAACGGTAGCCCTGGCTGCCGTCGGCATGGCCGCCTGTTGGCGTGATCGTCTTGCTCGAGGCCAAGAATCTGGGTCCGGGCACATAGCCTTTCGCGATACCGTCGCGCAACGCAGAGATGGCATCAACGCCTGCCGCGCCCACATCGCACCGTCGGCGTCAGACATCTCAACTTTCTGCAATCGGCGGTCCGGGTTCTGTTCCGATGTCAGATGAACATGCCCGTCAATCAGGCCAGCCAGCGAATCGGTCCCGCAAATTGATGACCCTGGAATCCGCCGCCGCGATGCCAAGATCGGCGGCGGTCCGGTAACCAGTGGCGACCCGGTCATCACGAATCAGCACGGTCATCTCGTTATGCGCTGGCTCGCCCGGCACTGCGAGCAAGGTGCCAGCATGAATCACCGTCCATTCGGCCGCAACACTCACGCTCACCAG
>CAVOBC010000085.1:0-14979 GCA_963693635.1 Gammaproteobacteria bacterium
CCAGCATCAGGCACTCTGGGATGCCAGGCAGTCGCCGAAGGTGCATGAGGCGTTCAGTCAGATCTACGACACGCCCAAGCTGTGGGTGACGATTGATCGGGTTTCCTACAAGCCGAAGCTGTCTACCCGCTCAACCGCAAAGAAAGGTGATGCCAACTCGATCCATGTCGACCGCCCGGTGCTCGACACCAGCGATTCGTCCGTCCAGGGCATTCTTTATCTATCGGACACTGAGGAGGACCAAGGCGCCTTCGAGTGCATACCCGAGATCTACCGCGACATCGTCGCCGGCCGAAGGACGGGCGTGGAACGTGGCGAGACGTTCGAGAAGCACGACATCCATCGGGTACCGGGGCCGGCCGGCAGCATGGTGATCTGGGATGGCAACATGCCGCATTCATCGGGCCACAACTGGACCGACACGCCCCGCTTCGTGCAATACATCACGATGCACCCCGAGGGCGACGAGGCAACACGTCAGGAACGCATCCAGAACTGGCAGGATCGGCGTGCGCCCACTCGCTGGCGCAACATGCTGAATCAGGAAGATCCCGAGCCCTGGACTGAACCTGCGAGTTTAACGTCGCTTGGCGAGCAGTTATTGGGATCTCGTGCGTGGGACTAGCGCTCTTTTGCCGCTGAGTACCGATTCGAACTGGCCAGGGCTAGCGCTGCCTCACACCTTCAACCAATAGCCCAAGCTCCACCTGTTGTGAAGGCGCGAAATCCATCCCAAAGTCCTTCGTATTCAGGGTGTAGTACGCCCCAAAACCGGCACGATACCCACCCCAGGGGTCCTTGCCCTCGCCAATGATGTTGGCCTCAAAACTGATTTCGCGCGTCACGCCATGCAACGAGAGATAACCGTGGACCCTCGCCTTGCCCGCTCCGAGGTCCTCAACGCGGGTGCTGGCGAACTCGGCCTGCGGATACCTCGACGTGTCGAGGTAGTCATCGGAGCGAATGTGCTTGTCCCGCGCCGCGTGGTTGCTGTCGATGCTTGCCATATCGATGTTGATCCGCACCTTTGATGCCGCAACGTTCTTTGGATCGTATGTGAAGGTGCCACCGAATTTTCTGAACTCGCCGGTGAGCCACGAGTAACCCAGATGATTGAATTTGAAGTTGATGAACGCATGGGCACCCCGGGTATCGATCTTGTAATCGTCGGCGATGGCGCTACCTGAACCGACCGTTGCACCCAGAGTGAGAGCAAGCGCCGCGCCAAGGTGCAGCATTTTCGTTACGACTGTCGCCATCTGAATTTCTCCTGAATTGTCCAACTTCATACGCAACGTCACTTAACCCCATCTTCACCGGGGTCAGTACTGGCTTTGGCTTCAAGCCCGAGCATCCGATAGAGCGTGCCATCCCGATCGATGAACTGATGCTTAACCCCGCCCGCAACATGTAGCGCGATCAACGCGACCACAACATACGCCAGATATTCGTGGATTTCGCCCGCGACGTCCTCCTGATTCGGCAAGCTCGTCACCGTTGCAGGAATCTCAAGCCACTCAAAGAAGAGAATCGGACGTCCATCTGCCGTCGTGATGAGATAGCCGGAAACCGAGACCGCGAGCAGCAGCGCATAAAGCAGCCAGTGCACAAGGTGAGCAAGAACGCGCTCCCAGGCTCTGTGCCCCGGATGGGAAGCAGGCTTGGGGCTTGTCACCCGCTGCAGGAAGCGCAGCCCCAGGATGAGTATCCCGACCAGACCGATGCTCTGATGCAGCGACGGCGCGCGCGTGTACCACGGATCGTAGTAGTCGAGATTCACCATCCACCAACCGAGCACAAAGAGGCCAATCACGAGCGGCGCCATCGTCCAATGCAAACCGATCGCGAGCCAACCGTAACCCGCCTTCGATGATCTTAGCCCTCGTGCCATGAAGTCCCCTGGCCAGTTTCCTGACGCGTGCAATACCTCTTAACCCGCCGGGATTCACACGGCTAGCCGTTACCCCACAAGTACACCATTTCATCACTAACCCGCAGCAACTCGTCCAGCGTGCCCGTCGCCTCAATTTGCCCGTCCTTGAGCACGATGATCTGATCTGCCCGCTGCAACGCCGCGCGGCGATGGGAGACCACAAGGTACGTTGCCCCCACTCGTGAATCCAATTGCTGCCACAACTTCAGCTCCGTGTGGACATCGAGCGCACTCGATAAGTCATCGAGGACCAGAAGCTCAGCATCGCGCACGAACATACGCGCCGCCGCCGCCCGTTGAATCTGACCGCCGGACAGTTTGACGCCCTTTGGACCCACCATCGTATCGAGGCCCTCGTCGAGGCCTGCCATGTCCTCGCTCATGACGGCCGCCGAGATCGCGGCATGAACCTCGTCGTCTGATCGCTGTGCGCCCATCAGGATGTTGGAGCGCAACGATTCGCTGAAAAGCCGCGGTACCTGCGACGTGTACGCCGAGACCGGCGGAACGAAAAACTCGCCCGGGTCCGTGACGTCGCTGCCGTTCCAGCGCACGACGCCACTGTCACGTGGCAGCAGACCAAGGACCGCGCGCACCAGCGTCGTCTTGCCCGACCCGATACGGCCCGTGACCACCGTAAATGAACCCCGCGGGACGACAAACGAGACATCGGCTATGCCCTTGCCACTCTCGCCATGCTGATAGCTCAAACGCTCGACCTCGAGCGTCTCCAGCGGACTCGCAAGCCGCGGCTCAACGAGGGGTGGACTGTCGTGGTAAACGTAGATCGGCGTGTCGTCGATCAGTGCATCGTCCGCCGCGCCTTCCATCAAGCGCTCCATTCGCCCAATCGAAACGCCGTTGCGCTTGTAGGTTGAGATCAGCATGCCAAGAAACGTGGTCAACTCACTGATGAAGCCGAGGTAAAAGACGAAGAGTGCGAAGTCACCCACGCTGAAGGAGCCTTCCTGCATCGCTTCCGCAATAAATATCAGAATAATACCGACACCGAGGTTCGCGGTATTGATGAAGAGCGAGTCGAGTACCTGATTGAACAACTTATCGCGAATCGCCGCCACTTTGCGCCGCTCGTTCAGGCGACGAAACTGCGCGAGTACATTGCCCTCCGCGTTGGCGACCTTGATCGCCTGGATCGAGCTGAACAGTTCACCGATGAAACCGACCACGATGCCGGTCCAGCGCCGGGACAAGCGAAAGTAATGTTCTATCCGGTCCAGCGCGAGGTGGCTCACCACGATGACGATGACGAACGGGAACAGCGCGATCAGCGAGATCTTCACGTCGATCACCAACATCATGGTGATAGCTCCCGCCGAGAGCGCGAGGTTGCCCAGCAGGTTGTTGATCCAGAGGGCGAAGAGCGAGATGTCGAACGCATCCATGTTAAAGCGGCTGGTCGCCTCACCGGGCGAATCAGGAATAGCCCGCGCCCCCGGCTTGCGCAGTATGTTGGCCAGCATATTGCGGCGGAGCATGGTCAGCGTGTGCACGAAGAACGGGACATTTGAGCGCCAGACCAACCAGTTGGCGACGACGCGCACGACTTCGGTAACAACAAGCAGGGCGACCAGCGTCCACAACGTGATGCCAGCGGCCGCTTCACCGGTCAGCAGGTCAAAAAACTCCTTGAACACCCAACCGGGTACCAGGGCAACCACATACATCATAATGATGCCGAGGAAGTTGACCGACCAGAAGAACTTGCGGAAGTCGATCATGGCAAGCGTGACTCGCCATGCCGGGAGCTTGTTATCAACGACGGCCTGATCGAGGTGCGATTCGCTCATGCCAGCACCTCCTCAAGACCTGCGGACATCAACTGGGACAGGCGCGACTCCGGATCGGTGAGCAGATCGGTGCGGCGGCCGAACTCGCCGGCACGCCCGTCGTCGAGAATCAGGATTTGATCGGCACGCGCGATCGTGCCGAGCCGGTGCGCTATGATGATGGCAGTTCGATCCTTGAGGAGTAAATCTACCGCCCGTTCCACCCTTGCTTCGGTCGCGGGGTCGAGGCGAGACGACGCCTCGTCCAGGATCACCACGGCCGGGTCGCGCAGGAACACGCGGGCAAACGCCAGGAGCTGGGCCTCGCCCGCAGACATGCTGCGCCCGCCGGTCTCAAGCTGGGTTTCGAGCCCATCGCGCTGGCGCCGGTACCATTCGCCCAGCTCAACCTGATCGAGCACGGCCAGCAATCGCGCGTCATCGATGCTGCGATCGAAGAACGTCAGATTGTCCCGAATCGATGCCTGGAACAGCTGCACATCCTGGGTCACCATCGCGACCGAGTGCGACAGGCTGTCCGCCGCAACCTCGCGCACATCGTCGCCAAGTACGCGCACGTGACCTGCGTCAACGTCGTAAAGCCGAAAAATGAGTCGCGCGAGCGTCGTCTTGCCACTGCCGGTGCGGCCTAACAGCCCGAGGACCTGCCCGGGTTCAAGGGCAAAGGACAGATTCTGCAATACCTGCTGACCCGGGTCATAGCTGAAGGTGACGTCCCGGAACTCGATTGCACGATCGCCTTCCCGTGTCAGTTGCCGGGTGCCCGGAGCCAGAGCGCTCTTTTCGTCAACGAGTTCGGCGATCCGTTCGACCGATGCGCCAACCCCCTGCAACTGTTCCACCTGGCTCGACAACTGTTGCAGCGGGCGGGCCAGGATGTGCATGTACTGCACGATCAGAAATGCGGTTCCCATCGTGATGAGGCCATCGCCGTAGAGGTTGAAGCCAGCGATCAGTGCGACACAGTATCCACCCACGATGATCGACCGGGAGATGGTCGCGAGCAGCCAGTAACGCAACTGCACCTCGCGCCAATGGACCAGCAGGTCTGACTGGATGCCAAAGAGGCCGTTGATGACATGGCCAACGGCGCCGTTGGCACGGATGTCTTCGGTACCTGACAGCCGCTCTTCGAGGAATCCGAAGAGATTGGCCAGTACCTTGCGCCGCTCCACCTCATGCGGCACGGCAATCTCTCGCAGCCGATTAAGGGCAAAGATCGAGACGAGGGAGAAGCCCGTAAAGACGAGCCCCAACATCACACTTTCGAGCATGAACATGACAATGATGCCAACGACCAGCAACAAGTTGCCCCCCACCAGCACCACAAGCTGCGAGAAAAAGCGCGCGAGCGACGTGATGTCCTCATCGAGGCGCTCGATCATCTCACCCGGGGTTTTGCCTTTGTGAAAGCCCATGTCGAGCCCCAGGCAATGTTCGGCCAGATCCGACCGCAGCTTGTTGGTCGCGTTCCAGGCGACGACCTCCCCCAGCCAGGCGGCACCAATTGACAGCACCTGAGCGAAGACGGCAGCGACGAGGTAGAGGCATGCGAACCAGAACAACGTGTCAAGTGATGTACCTGATGACGCGCCGTCGACAAACAACCGTGTGATTTGCGGGATCAGAATTGTGAAGCCAATGCTTGATCCCAGCACGACAATCAGCGCCAGAAACATGCGTTGCTGGTCGTTCAGATAGGCCGATAGCAACGACCAGTATCTTTCCAGTGGGATGTTCATCGCATATTCCGGTTCTGTTCTCACTACCGACTGCTGACCAAACGCACTACAAACGGTCAGGCCGAGCATCGGGATTCGCGGAGAGCAAATCGAACCGGCAGCACGACACTGATATGGAGCGGGCAGCCCCAGAGGATGCGGCGTAACTTAGGCCCGAATCCACCTGAAAGCAACGCGACAGATCCGTGACCTGACGCTTTGTGGCGCACATCAAACGGGTCCGCGTTCTGGCTCAAGAGCGCCGCTGCGCACTCATCGAGCGGTTTCGCCGCACCCGCTTTTTGAAACGCGGTTCCTGCGACGACTAAGACTGGTTCCTGCGACGACTAAGACTAAAGATGTGGCCGGAAACGTTTACAATCGCGCAAGGGTCCGGACTCATCAATTCTCATCACCTTCCATATCAGCTCTCATATCACCGCTCATCATGAGGGGTCGCGTCCCACTCCCGACAAATCAACGACAAATCAACGACAATTCAACCGCAATTCAACAGAAGAGAGCATCACGCAATGCCAGCCATATCCCCACGAGACGGGCCCGTCGCGGTCACCGGGTGTTCAGGTTTTACCGGCGCCCATATGGTCCGGGAACTCATCCATCACGGCTATGAGGTTCGTGCGTGTATCCGCGACGCCAGTTCGTGGCGAGGGGATGACGCCGTGCAATATCTGTCACGCCTGGCCGGCGTCCAGATCGTCGACGGCTGCGATCTCTTCACACCTGGCTCCTATGATGCCGCTTTCGCAGGCTGCAGCGCGGTGTTTCAGGTTGCCGCTGTGCTCGGCAATTCCGCTGACGGCAAGTCCCAACCGCTTGGCACCGGCAACATCGGCGAGGATGTTTACAACGGTGGCATGCAGGGCACGCAGAACGTGATCGACTCGATCAATGCGTCCAGCACCGTTAAGCGGTTGGTCTACACCAGTTCCATGGCTGCAGTCTCGGGCGCCAAGATGGCCGATCTGCCGGACGGCTACGAGTGGACCGAGACGGACTGGGCCTCCGACGGCGTGGACCCCGACCAGTGGGCCCGCAATTCGTACGGCAAGAGCAAAGAAGACACCGAGCACCTCATCAACAGCGCCGGTGACGCGAGCGGGCAATGGGATGCCATCACCATGAATCCGGCAATGATCTGCGGACCCATTCTGTTCAAGGCCCAGGTCGGCCAATGGATCGAGCAGATCGGCCGCATCGCCGGCGGCGACGAGCCTGACTGGCCGTCCAGATACGACATGTACTACGACATCATCGACGTGCGCGATCTGGTCAAAGCCCATCGCCTGGCTGCCGAGTCTGACGCAGACCACAAGAATTCACACGGCGGTCCGCGTTACGTCATGCACGGCTGCGGTGGCCGCTCCGCACTTCGCTTTGGTACCGAGGTCGCAGCGATCATCAGTCAGGATTTCCCGAGTTTTGAAATCGGCGTGCCGCGGACGATCACGAGCAAAGGTCAACCCATCACCATCGAATCCCGCGCCTTGAACGACAGCAAGAAGGCAAAGGCCGTGCTCGGTGCAACCTTGCGCCCCGTTGAAGAGACCATTCGAGACGTCGTCGAGACGTCGATCGAACTCGGCATCATTACGCCCAGGCTGAAAAGCTGAGATGCGCGCTGGAGACACCTGCGCGAAATAGCGACACATACATGTATTCATTGTATACATGTCGCCGTTAACGACTAGACTCGCTCCCACATGAAGGGAGATTGGTCATGTCAGCAAAGATCATAGCGCTCAGCGAGTTCAGAGCCAGTCGCGGTGAGGCCTGTCGGGGTGAGGCGAGTCTCGGTGAGGCCAGTCGGGTTGAGGCCAGTCTAAATATGCCCGGCCCAGTCGCCGAGCACACCCAACGCGCCAATCCGGGGTCATTCGGGCGCGACGTCGCGGACGCCCACATCGAGAACTCTGCGGCAACGAATCGAATGGCCTCACTTCGTGAGTCGCAACGCGGCCTTTTGCTGCGAGCGACCGGCAAGGAGCGACGAGTCATGCTGCACGAGTTCATCAGATTTCTTCAGGCTGAGGAGCGTCTCTCTACCTGAGCGGCCTGCTCCCTGGGCGGCCGGCTCCCTGAGCGGTCTGCTCCTGCTACCTGGAACGCCAGTGTGACGACGAATGCGCGTCGGGATTGACCACCACGCCGTCGTTCAGCACATCGATCGGGTCACGGCCGTCAACGCCGAGACCAAAACGGTGGTACCCGATCAATCGCTGCAATAGACGCGGCATCTTGCGCACTTCGCCCGCCGGCACACCCAGCAACTGGATCTCCTGCGGCCGGAGGTACGCAACGCTGTGACTCATGAAGAATCCGAGCCGCTCCCGATCTTTGGATAAGTTGGCACCACCTCCGTGCCACAGTCCGCCTTCCCACATGATCAAGGACCCTGACTTCATGGTCACCCGGGTCGTCTCGACCTTCTGATCCACACGCCGGTCGTGCCAGCTATGGCTGAAGGGCACGATGTGGGTGGCGCCGTTTTCGAGGTCAAAGTCATCGATGGCGATCAGGGCGTTGCACACGAAGTGCGGGTGTGGACGGGGAATCGGCCACAGACCATCGTCCTGATGCAGGAACTGTTTCGTCTCCCCGGGCAGCACATTAAAGAGGGTTGTCACATTCACCTGTACGAGCGGTCCGAGGATTCCCTTGATGATCGCGCGCAGGCGCGGATCCAGAAACTGGTTATCGACGCCCCGGGTCTTGCCCAGCAGATTGTGGGCACGCCAGGTCTTGCCCGACTCGGTGCCGATCGCACGCATCTCCGTGATCGGTACCTCGGTCTCAAACACGTTCCGAATCCGTGCGACCTCATCAGCATCGATGTAATCAGGGATAACGGTGTAGCCCTGGTGCTCGATTTCAGCCACGCGTTCGGTGATGTTGAGATCATCGATGATCAGTTCTTCTTCAGTCTCTGGCTGAGAGGACATACGTTCTCACTCACATTAACGATAGGGTTGGGGAACCGAGGCTCTGGACTCTCCCGATTCCCGAGTTTCTCTCGATCGGAATTTTATCGGTGTCAGGATTTTCTCAAGGTCAGGATTAAAGTACAGCAGCATACCAGCGATCAAGGCGGCAGAAATCTCGATTGGTGTATCGTATCAGCCTGACCTCTTAACCTGACGTCCCAAGCAACCTGACCTCGCAAGGCTTAGAGACCCGACCCCGTGGAAATGACCGACGAGCAGCGAAAGAAAATCGAAGCGCGCAGGCAGCGCCAGAAGGTGAGCCGGGTTTTCTCCATGCCGGACATGGCCGACCCCGGCGTCCTGCTTAGCCCCGCAGAGATCACGTTTTTCAAGACGAACGGTTTCCTTATCAAGGAGCGCCTGCTCGCCGAGGACGCCATGCGCGAGGCGATGGCGCGAATCTGGACCCATGCCGAAACCGCTTTACCGCGCCGGGAAGGCAGCAACTGGCGCCTGGCGCGCAACAACCCGGAGAGTTGGATTAACCCCGATTGGGCGCCGCAACCACCGCACCCGACATCCGGCCCTTTTCAGGGACGCCAGCCGCGCGAGTACGTCGGTTCAATGGTCAAACTCCATGACCTCGGTGCCGAACGCTACATGCTGGATCTGATGAACGACAATCCCGATGTCAACGTGATCGCTCGCGCATTCCTGGGCAATCGATTGCGGCAAAGCGAGTGTATTCGTGGTGTTTACGCCCTCTTTCCCCAGCATGACGAGGGCGACCCGCAGGGCACCAGGAGGGTGAGCGGCACCTCACTCGGCCCACATACCGATCAGGTATGCCAGCAACTGAACGCGTGTGCCTATCTTGAAGATGTCGCGGCCCGCAACGGCGGCTTTACGGTCTATCCGGGCAGCCACGAGATCATGTTCCGTGCGCACAACTTTGAGGCCAACTGGTCGCCGACCGACAACTTCGGCGCTTGCATCAAGCGGGTGATCGACGAGATTGAACCGTGGGAACTGACCGCACCCAGGGGGTCGGTCATCTTCTGGCACGGTCGCACCGTGCACTCGTCCGGCATCCACACCGGCCGCGATATCCGTTGGGCAGTATTTGCAGATTTTACCCAGGACCGGCCGGTCCTCGATGAAGACGAGCATCGCGCGGTTCTGCAATACGAATGGTTCAAGGACGCCAAGCTGTTCCGGGACGACGCGCCGGTACACGATGACATGTGGCGTCACTGGGCGATTGGCTAGTTTCTGGTCGTCGGCCTCGCGCACCGATGCTTCTCTTGTGAATACGCTCACAGACGTTAATGGCATCCCTGCACGCGTCGTCGAGCTAGCGCTTGTCCCAAAATTGTCATCCTGACAATTCTTGGGCTAACGGGCAAAGCAGGCGACGTCGTGCTCTGCCATCCACAACTGATCCACGCAAGCTCAACCACAACGAATGCTCCCGGCTTCGATACTTGCGAGCGTTGCGCGTCTATCGCCGCAACGGATGATCTGCACCCACGCGACCGGCACTCAACCCGACACCTAAAAAGGTTTACGATGTGCCGAATTCACACTTTTGCCAACAACAAGCATCAAGGGAGATCCAATGAGTGAAGCACGCGCCAATCCGGAAATCGGCAATGTTCTGCCGAAGAAGAAATTCACCGTCGGCGACAATCTGCTCACCGACTATTTCGAGGGACTGGATCTGGACCGCGGGGCATTTAACGCCGGCAACATGCCGGTGCCGTCGATGATCGCAACCGATGCCGACAACTACTTTGGCGAGTCTTCATTTGGCCAGCAACGCGGCCATCTGTGGATGCGCCAGGAGTGGGACTTTCTCAAACCCATGCAGGCGGGCGCTACCTATACAACGACTGCGAACATCATCGACATCTACAAGAAACGGAATCGCACCGTCGTCAACACTGCCATCGCCATGAACGACGATGCCGGCGCCACCGTACTGAGGTTCAACCACCACCAGTCCTTTCTGCTGGACGCCCCTGTCACCCAGGTCGAGTTCCGCGACCCCAGCAAAAAAGAAGGCGTGCGCAAGTTCGACGTCCCCCAGGGCACGCCGCTCGAGGGCTTTGACAAGGTCGTGACCCTTGAGATGTGCGGCCAATACTTCCACGGCAGCAAGAGCTATCACACCGACAAGGAGGCGTCACTTGAACTCGGTTTCGAGGACGTTGTCGTCGGCGGTCGCATGACAATGGCCTATGTCGGCCATCTGCTCGACACGCACTTTGGCGAGCGCTGGTTCAACACCGGCAAGCTGGACGTCAAGTTCACCAACCCGACCTGGCCCAACGACCGCATCAGCATGAAAGGCGTCGCAACCGGAAAGTCGGAGGACGGAACCCGCGAGAATGTGTTCGCGTGGATCGAGAAGGACGACGGCACTATCGTTTTGATCGCCTATGCGAGCGTGGCTGCCTGACCGGCTCAATCCGAAACGCGATTCCGAAAGCGACCCTGACAGGGTGCTGAAAAAGTGCTTTCCTGCACTTTTTCAGAGTCGCGGGCCTCAGCCCGCTCGCGAAGCGAACGTGAAATCCATGTATCGGTCTATCAGGCTGCTTTTTCAGCAGCCTGCTAATTTGCAGTGGCGATTTCCGGCATGCCCTGGCGCGCGACCCGGCCGCTAATCCGCAGCAATCGGGTCGTCATCAGTGCGGCGACAACCCCCAACCCAACCGTCAGGCCAATCCAGAAACCGTAGACATCCATCGGCTCGCCAACAAGACCCCAGCCGAGGATGCAGGCGACCGGCACGCCGACGCCCCAGTATCCAAACATCGTGGCATACATCGCGACCTTCGTGTCCTTGTAGCCCCGGAGGGTCGCGATGGCGATGCTCTGGAGACCATCGAAGAACTGAAACCCCAGCACAAAGAACATGAGCGTCGTCGCGAGGGCGATGACCTCTGGCTCCCGGGTGTAGATGCCGGCGATGTCCTCGCGGAAGATGACAATCAGCACGGCGATGATGCAGGCGAGCCCAAACGCACAGCAAAGTTCTGCAATCGCCGTTAAGCGCGCGCGTGCAAACTCGCCGGCACCCACGTTGAAGCCGACCCGGATTGTCCCCGCCATGCCAAACGCCATCGGCACCATAAAGGCAACGCCCCCCAGATTCATCGCAATGACGTGCGCCGCCACAACCTCGGAACCGTAACGGCCCACCAACAAGGTCGTGAAAGAGAACATGGTCACCTCAAAGAAGAGTGTGATGCCGGTAGGGATACCGATCGCGAGAAGGGCTTTGAGCACGCGCGGGTCTGGCGGTGAGAATCGCTCCGTGAGTCTGGCCGATGCAAAGCGCGAGCGCGTGACGATGAAGCCGATCGCGGCCAGTTGATACCAGAGCACGACCGCTGTTGCCGCACCGGTACCCGCCCCGCCCATCGCTGGCAACCCGTAATAGCCGTGCATGAATGCGAGGTTGAGCGGCACCTTCATGATGAGTGCGCCAGTCACGATATAAAGTGCGACACGCGTCTGACCCATGCCTTCGGCCATGTAACGCAGGACAAAGTACCCCATCGCCGCCGGGGCACCCCATTGCTGGGCTTCCAGGTAACCGACGGCCACGTCAACGGCTGCGGGCTCGATGCCAACGAGCTCAAAATACGGCCTCGCAAACTGGATGACGGTGACAATGATGACCGCCGCCACGAGCGCGAGATAAAACGCCTGGCGGATGATCTCACCGATTTCCGCCTGTCGCCCCCCGCCGTTGAGTTGAGAGACCGAAGGCGTGACTGCCTGCAAGGTTCCCATCATCAGCATGATGGTCGGCCAGAGCAGCGTGCCGCCCAGTGCGACGCCGGCGAGGTCAACCGAAGACAACCGTCCCGCCATCACCGTGTCGATCACGCCCATCGCCATTTGCGCGAGTTGCGCAACCGCGAGCGGCGCCGCAAGTCCCGTCAACACCCCAAGCTCGCGACGAAACCTTGTCAACTCAGCCGTCAACATGGCGGCAACCACAAAAGGAGAAGCCGGGCACCTTAACCGGAAGCCAAAAGCCAGTCACGAACTTCACCTTCACACTTTCTCACTTCACACTTTCACACTTTCACGGGGGAGCGCGGGTCGGTGCTTCGCGGAACCAATCGGCCATATGACGCATCAGGCTCTGCACCCTTGCATCGTCTCGCTGCGCGGGTTGCGCCAGCATCCATAGGCCAATCATCGGAGCACGTCCCTGCGCCGGCAAATCAACGACCTCGCCCGCAACGCCTGCATTTCTCGCGAGCAGTGCGTCCAATCAGAAACCGAGGGGGCTGATCGGTCAGACGAAACGCAACTTCCTGGGCGACGACACCACGCGTCTTGTCGTCGTCTGCACCGTCCCCGGTCACGGCTAGCTTCAACCCGCGGGTGTTGCGTGACGTAGCTGACAATCCCCGGCATGAGGTCAATGACATCGTCGTCAACGACGGACAGCCTCAACCCGCCACTCGGTTGGCACCCTGACCCGCGCTCATCGACCGCTATGCAGGATGTCGCTGGCGCTGCGCACCCGGTCAACCAGTGCAACGCCCCTCGGAGGTCAGCCGGTAGCCGCTGCGCGCAGGGTCAAACACGCGGCAGCCGCAGGTGGAAGACGAACATGCCGTCGTCGTCCTGGAACCATCGGCACGCCGCGTCTGACGAGGTCTCTTCTCTTGCGATGCGCTGGTGCTTGCGAAAGCCGCGGACCAGTTGCTCCATGTGGCTCGCGGTGCCGTGGCGGGCAATCATCATCAGGTGTTCCTCTTTGCGGGGTGTGGCCACTTTGCGGGGTGTGGCCACTCGCGTCATGGCCCGCACCTTCGAATAGCTGACCGCACCCCTTTCGAACACAGCGTCGATCAACGGAAGGTCGCGCAGGGCGTGGGCGACGCGCACCTCCTCCCGCGCAACGACTTCGCTGATACCAAGCCGATAGTTCATCCAGAAGGCGAGGGACTTCACCCCTGGGCCACTCCAGCCCTCACGGATGTCGAAGGCGTCGAGCAGGTTCAGGAAACGATATTCGGCCGCGTTTAGATGTCCAGCGAGCGTTAGGATGTCCTGCTCAAGGATGTCCTGCTCAAGTGTATGGGTGTTGACAACGGCAGTTTAAATACTGTTGTTATATACAGTGTTATTATACTAAATTACTAATTTATATATAAAAATTAGACTGAAGCCCATTGACCCTGACGTTGTTGGCTGATAGCGGACTGATCACTGAACTGACCTCACCCCGATCGCTGCACCTGCATGAGTTTACGACCGTTTACTGCGGAGATTGGGGGGTTGGTCACGCATTTCTTTTCGTCATTGCTGCCGATCGGAATCTCGCTCGAAGATTGGTTCAGTTGGTTGAAGCAACACCCAACACGAGCACCTCCGCATCAGCCTCCGCATCAGCCTCCGCATCAGCCTCCGCATCAGCCTCCGCATCAGCCTCCGCATCCGCGCCGGCATCCAGCACCAACGTCTGACCAGCCGGCAATCGCAGCCAGTCGTGCCTCGTCAACGCCTCATCGCCCGCCGCCACGTCACCATTCAGGACAAAAACCTCAACACCGTCGGCATATGCACCGCTGAACGTCTCGCCCGCCCGGATGCGAGCGATGCCTTCGGTCCGGCCACTACCCGGGAGCAAGCGCCAGTCACCCCAGGTCTCCGGGCTCGCAGTCACTTCCGCCGCGCCAACCGCTACACGCTCCGATCCCGGGTACTGCCTCAGGCGCACTAAGATCAGGCTGCCGTCCTCCGAAAACAGCGCGTGCTCAAATCCCTCGGGATTCAGCAAAAGCTGCCGGCTGGCCAGTCGCCGACGTGGTCGCTGAAGACGCCTTCGAGCACCCATATCTCTTCACCATCCGGATGACCGTGGGCCGGGAATCGCGCCCGGCAGGTACCGGACGATAGACGTCACCTGGCCTGATTCAGCCTCGCCTCTCAGAAAGAATCGCTTGCGCTCGACAAGGCCCGACGGCGACGGCGTGTATTCCATCGCCGCAGATCGCATGATGGCTGGTTTGCTCATATCGCTATTGATCATCGCGTCTCCCTAACCGGTTACTTCCTTAGCCCGTCTAGTCCCCGAGCACCGCCACTTGACTCTGAATCAACGCTGACACGAAACTCAGGTCGCGACAATTGAGCGTCAGACGTGCTACATCACCAATGCCGATGCAAATACCGCAGTCTCAACTACAGCAACACAAGAAAAAAGGAATATGCATGGCTGGCCCACTTGACGGAATCCGGGTCATCGACCTCACTACGATCTACTCCGGTCCCATCTGCACCTCCATCCTGGGCGACCAGGGGGCCGACGTCGTCAAGGTGGAGTCTCCCACCGGTGACTTCATGCGCAACGCGCAGGACATCTCGCGCAACGGTGTCAGCGGCGCGTTTGCCATGCTGAATCGAAACAAGCGCTCGATCGTCATCGACCTCTCGACCGACGACGGCAAAGACATCCTGAAAGACCTCGTCAAAACTGCCGACGTCGTCGTTGAGAATTACCGGCCCGGTGTCATGGAGCGCCTCGGCATCGGCTATGA
>CAVOBC010000086.1:0-14852 GCA_963693635.1 Gammaproteobacteria bacterium
TAACTCTCGATCTTCTGGCTCTTGAGTTCACGCAGTGTACGAAACGCCTCCTGCAGCGTCGGGCTTGGCGGGATCAGCACTCGATACACATGCTCCCCCGTCGGCTGGTCGAGCGCTCGCAGTGTCACGGCGTGGTCGAGCGCCATCAGGCGTTGCCCCGTCTGCTGACCGCTGAATACGTCTGGAAACGGTCCCAGCGCCCTGCATTGACGTCTCCCATCGACGGTCAACGGATTGCCTACGACGTCGCTGACGCTGCGTCTGTGTGCATTCTCCGCCAGGAGATAGATCGTGTCCTCAGATGCTGCGCGCTTCCCTGTGACGGCACGCGCTGGCTCAACCAGAACGCTCTGCCAGACAAACACAGAGGCGTTGAGCAACAGCAACGTGAGGAACACGTAGCGCATCGTTAATGCCTCATACGGGCGTAGCGCATCGTTAATGCCTCATACGGGCGTAGCGCATCGTTAATGCCTCATACGGGCGTAGCGCATCGTTAATGCCTCATACGGGCGTCACACATCGCTAGGGAGCTTCCCGTAACACATCGTCAAGCGCTTCCAGCGCGTGTAACACATCAAATCTGGAGTCGCAGGCTGACCTCACCCGCGTTGTAGCTTCGAACCTCGCCATCATCTGCCCGGAGCTGCAGGTTGCCGTGGTCATCAACACCGCAGTTGACGCCTTCGATGGATCTGTCGCCAAGTTTGATCACAACCCGCTCTCCGCGATACAGATCAAACCCGTCCCACTCATCGCGAAACGGCCCAAAGCCGGACCCTTCGAACCTGATCAAGCGGTTGAAAACCTGGTCGAGCAACCGACCCAGCAGCCGATTTCGCGACATATCGAGCACCTCGCCCAACGCCGACCATTTCTGGTCTATACGACTTGCCTCGCTGTCGCTCATCGCAAGGTTCACGCCGAAACCGACGACGATCGGGACTACATCGGACAGGGCGCCAATCTCGATCAGGATACCGGCAAGCTTGCCACCACCAAGGAGCACATCGTTCGGCCACTTCAGTCCGACGTCGCGCACACCCATGTCCCTAAGGGAAGACGCGATGGCCATCCCAACGACCAACGACAGTCCGTCCAATGCGGGACCCTGGCGCGGCAGCGTCCAGCCGAGACTGACGTAGAGATTTCGTCCGAACGGGCTGACCCACGTGCGCCCGCGACGGCCCTTGCCTGCTGTTTGCTCCTCGGCCGTGATGACGACGCCGCGCATGTCCTTTCGTTCGAAGGCGTCGAGAAGGCGGGTATTGGTCGACGTCGCGCTCCACAGGACTTCGAGGCTGGCAAGGGAGTTAAGGGTACTGGCAGCCAATTGCGCCTTGACGACAGCCGCATCCAGCAACTCAAGTTGTCGTTCCAACCGAAACTCGGCTGCAGCGCTGCCCCTGAGACTCCTTGGCTCAAGCCACGCCGCTACTTCGTTCGCACAAGCGAGACCGGCCTTTGGCACGACCTCGCCCTGGGCAAGACGTCGAACGATTGCTATGCCGTCCGGCGTCAGAAGATCACTCACTGGCACAGGCTTCCAAACGACGTCTCGTTGGCCGCGACAGAGCAACCGGGACATCTGCCGGGTCGGGCGACACCGATTGGGGATCTGCAGTAGGTCTCCATAGATCCAATACGTTTTCTGGGACGGGCCTTCGCGTGCGGTGCAGGGATGCACCGCCATTTTCTGTAGGGAAATGCGAGGTTTGCTTGTGCGTGCCAACTTCTTTCAACTATTACGCTCAATAGCTTACGCCCACATTCGACGAGGCACTCCGTGTTCCGCCGGAGAGTGGAAAGAACCCTCGACACTTTGAAGCCCGATCGACCGTAGTCTCAGCAACTCCATCGGTATTGGGCAACCCCAATAGCTACCCCGAATATGCCGGGCGGCCTCGATGGGGTTGCCTGGACGTCGCCGCCCGCGCAATCAACGGCACAGCCGACCAAAACAGGGGTTTCCGGAGTACCAGGATGGTGCCGGGAATCTTCTCACGGATTAGCGGGCACCCCCTCCTCGAGCGTCACCCACGACTGTTTGCTGTCACACCAGCCCTGGAATTTTGGTGCCCAATCACTGGTATCGTCCAGCGTGCCTGTCTTGAGAAACCAGGTATCAGGCGCGCTCGTGACGCCCGAGTAGATTGGTGAACCGCACCGTTCGCAGAACCAGCGTTCCACCGGGCTGCCACTTTTCGTGTCGGTGTCCTCGTACAGCTTCGGAGCACCCTCGAGAAACCGGAATTCGCTTTTGGGCACACCGGCCAGCGTCGAGAAGGCGGAACCCGCCTGACGCTGACAGTTCCTGCAGTGACAGATTCCCGTCACCTCGGGCATGTTGTCGATCGAGTACTTGATACCACCGCAGAGGCATTGGCCGGTTAACGCCATCAGAATCTCCTTACGCATTGGGAAACCGCAGCTTGACGACTGCGGAAGCCGTTGCCAAGTCCCCGCGCGACCTTAGGCCGAATAGCGTAGACCCAGTGCGCAAGCATGGCACTGCCGCACGGGGCTACCGACCAGCAGGTTGACGTGTGCCTGCCCAAGGAAGACGACACGCTGGTCACTGCGGGCACAATGGCAGTGGGAAGTCCGGACGCGCCAAGTGCCCTGGGGCATGTGCCGATTGGCCAGTTCGACCCGAACGATGGCGCATCCTCGCGGACATCGAAGTCGGCGAATCTATGCCACCGACCGAGGTGCGCGTGACCCCGGAAGAGCATGAGAGTCGTTTTGCGCGCGCAGCCGAGGTGCTATGTTATATGGCTTCTATCGGATCGACTGGACCCTGAGTGGACCAATCGGGGGAAAATCGAATTGGTGGAGCCAGGCGGGATCGAACCGCCGACCTCCTGCGTGCAAGGCAGGCGCTCTCCCAGCTGAGCTATGGCCCCAAAATCAGGATCCATGTGAGACATTGCGAACCTTTGAGGATTCTCCGACGCGGACGCGACAAGGCAAAACGATCCATGCCATTGCGCATCAATGTTGTAGGCTGTCAAATGTGCGATGGCATTTCAACCCCCATGCACTCTTCTCGCCTTGCCGCGCTTGCCCCATTTGCCTCTCTGGTCGCAGTCGTCGCTTTCGCCACTTGTCCAGGTTACCCGATCCGCCGAGGTGCGGCGGAAAGATCGCGAATCACCTGGTGGGTCTGGGTGGATTTGAACCACCGACCTCACCCTTATCAGGGGTGCGCTCTAACCAACTGAGCTACAGACCCAAAAAGTGCTTAAGCAACAGCGAGAAACCAGACTTTCAGCGTCCCTGGCGCTTGTAACACGAGCGATTTGACCGATCGCCTTGTGCAACATGGGCACCACGAGACACACAAATGCGGGGACTCGCAAGGCGGCGTATTATACGCATCGCTCGGTCCAATACCACCATGCGCCGCCATTGCAGCTCACTGCGCCAACACCACCAGATGGTGGTTCTTCTTACCGCTTTTCAACAAGTGATATCGACCAAAGCGCGCGTTGCTTCGATCAAGCGTCACATCCTCTCCAACTTTCGCGCCGTTCACGGCAATGGAGTTGCCAGCAATCAGTTTGCGGGCCTGTCCCAACGTGACCTTTCCGAGGCTGGTCTTCGCGAGTCCTGATTCCACCAGCGCCTCTGACAATGGTCCCGCCGGCAACTCACTGCTCGGCAGACCGTCCAGAGCAAGCTGGGCGAAGTCCGACTCGGACAAGCTCTCAACGTTGTTGCCGAACAACGCGCCGGTAATTCGCTCGGCGCCTTCACGGGCATCGTCACCATGCACTAGCCGGGTCAATTCCCGTGCGAGTGCGGTGTGGGCGGTGCGGGCGCCCGGGTCTTGCTCATGTGCAGCACGCAATTGCTCTAGCACCTCCCACTCCAGCAACGTGAAAATCCGCAGATGGTCGACGACTTGCGCATCGTCTACGTTCTTCCAGAACTGATAGAACATATAGGGCGAGGTTTTGAGCGGATCCAACCAGACGGCGCCACCCTCGCTTTTGCCAAATTTCTGGCCGTTGCGGTTAAGGAGCAGCGGAAACGTCATTGCGAACGCCTCGCGCGAGAACATGCGACGGATCAACTCGATGCCGTACGTGATGTTGCCCCACTGATCGCTGCCACCAATCTGAACGGAGCACCCGTAGTCGCGGTTCAACACCGCGAAGTCGTACGACTGCAGCACCATATAGCTGAATTCGGTGTAGCTGATGCCACTGCCGTCGTCGGCTAGCCGCTTCTTGACCGACTCCTTCTGCGCCATCTGGTTAACGCTGAAATGCTTGCCCACGTCGCGCAGAAAATCGATGACGCCAAGCGAGCGGGTCCAGTCCATGTTATTGACCATGACCGCCGGTGCTTTCGGGTCATCGAAGTCAAGAAAGCGGATCACCTGCTCGCGAATCGCGTCCACGTAACCAGCAACTGTCTCGGCCGGATTCAGTTGCCGCTCTGCATCTTTGCCGCCCGGATCACCGATCATGCCCGTGGCGCCTCCAACAAGTAGAATGGGCCGATGCCCGGCGAGCTGAAAGCGTCGCAAAGCGAGCAGCGGCACAAGGTTGCCAACGTGAAGGCTGTCGGCGGTGGGATCAAAGCCACAATAGACCGTGCGCGGCTCAGCAAGATGGGTTACCAACGCATCGCCACTGCTCACCTGGGCCACAAGGCCGAGGCGCCGCAGGCTGGCGATCAGGTCTGTTTCTTCACTATCCTGACTTTGCACAAACGACTCCCCCACCCGCGATGCACGACGCTCCGCTCATCGATACACACCGGTCATTGATTGTTTTTCGAGCCGCCTCTGGGCTAGGCTCTATCCCCCTTTTTGGAAACCCATGACGATGGGAATCCGCCGACTGTCGGCGGGGCGCCAATCTACCGAAAACGAAGCTAATTACAAGCTGACCGCGAAAGTGCGGGCGCTCACCCTATACTCAGCCGAAATTTTATCTATAATTTACTCGCTTAGCGCTCATAGCTGACAATTGATGACAAGAGTGAGTCCTAGATAACTGCTTTCAATGGATCCCTACCCAAAATCACATCTGAGAACAGCGATCGTCACCGCCGTGACGCTCGCCGTCGTCGTCATGTTGATCCCAACTGATGATACGCCTGCGCGCACGAAACTCGTGTCTCTTTCAATTGAGGTCCCCGCAAGCCCGCTGCCACAGGCAGCGCCTGCCGAACCCACAGCGACTGACCCGGGCGAATGGGTGTCCCACAGGGTGCGCGAAGGCGAGAGCCTGTCGACGATCTTCGGCAAGCGGGGGCTCAGCGCCGCTCAACTGCAGGAAGTGATGTCGGTCGGCCGAGACGTTGCGATGTTGAAGCGCATTCGGCCGGGCCAGACCCTGGAACTGCATGTTGACGACGATCGCCTGCAGGGACTGCGCTTTGAAGTCAGTGCGCTTCGCACGCTCATCATCGCCCGCGGCGACGCCGGCTTTACAGCCCGCTTTGAGACCACCGAACCAGACACCGTGACGGCCTTCCGAACAGCGCAAATCACAGTCGATGCCCCATCGCTCTATCACGCCGGCAAGCGCAACGATCTGTCCGACAACGTCATCATGCAACTTAGCTACATCTTTCAGTGGGACATCAGCTTCGCCTGGGATCTGCGAGAGGGAGACAGCTTTTCGCTGCTTTACGAAGAGATGTTCGTAGATGGCAACAAAGTCAAAGAAGGCAACATTCTGGCCGCACGGTTCACCAACAGGGGCCGGACTTACACCGCGGTCCGATACGCCGGCGAAGACGGCGACGCTGACTACTTCGCACCCGACGGCCGCAGCATGCGCAAGGCGTTCATTCGCGACCCGGTGCACTTCTCACATGTGAGCTCCCGGTTTAACCTGCGGCGAATGCACCCGATCCACAAACGTGTGATGCCCCACCGAGGCATCGACTATGCCGCCAATACGGGAACGCCAGTGGTCGCGGCCGGAGACGGCACCGTGAAGATGGCGCGACAGAATAGCGCATCCGGGAAGTACATCGTTGTGAAGCACGGCGAGCGGTATACGACCAAATACCTGCATCTGTCGCGCTTCGCAAAGGGCATTCGGGCCGGAAAATCGGTCCGCCAGGGGCAGACCATTGGCTTCGTGGGCGCGACCGGATGGGCGACGGCACCGCACCTGCACTACGAGTTCCTGGTCTCCGGCACGCACCGCAATCCACGCACCGTCAAGCTGCCGAAAGCTGCACCTATTTCGGTCGTCGACAAGACGCGATTTGAAGCTTCAACATCGACCTGGCTCGCCCGTCTCCAGTCCTTGTCAGGCGAGACCGGGTACGCATCGACGGACGCGCTGGAGTCTGGTTCAAAGGCGGCTTTCTAGTTCTGACGACGGCTATTGCAGATCTGCAATCAGACCGAAAACGAGTTGCCGCACCCGCACGTCGTAGACGCGTTGGGGTTTGTCACGATGAATCGTGACCCCAGAAGATCTTCCCTGAAGTCGACTTCCGCGCCGGCCAGATACTGGAACGACAGCGAGTCGACGACAAGCGCAACGCCTTCTTTTTCGATCACGGTATCTTCGTCATCCGTATCTTCGTCGAAGGTGAACCCGTATTCAAAACCTGAACAGCCCCCGCCAGTTACAAACACCCGGAGCTTCAGGTTGTCATTGTCCTCGTCATCGATCAGGCCACGAACTTTGCCGGCAGCCGCCGGCGTGAACGTCATTTGCTGTGGTACGAATGTTGTTGGGGCGTCCAATTGCGGATTCCTCACGTTTGTCTAACTTGCGTCTGAATCTGGATCGATGATGAATATTCTCGCTCGCCACGCCCATTTCATCAATGCAGGCGTTGATCCTTGCCAGTTGGGTTAAATCGAACCGTATTCAGGCCTGTTTCGACTTGACCGACGTCACCTGCGCGCTCGGCTGACTCTGGGGGCGTGAGGAACGCTCATCGCGTGCATCCTTTTCCTTACCATCTCGTGTGCTTACCTCTGTCGCGTCGGTGGACGTGCGATCCTTGCCGTCCCTGACATGCACGAGGTTGCCGTCGACGCGGCTACCCATAACCATCTCAATCAGATTGTAGTAGACGTCGCCCGCGACCTCAGCCTTGCTCGCGAGTTCCACATGCTTGTCCGAGTGAATGTCGCCGAACACTTTGCCATCGATGACGACATTAGGAACTCGGATTTCGCCCCGCACGCGGCCCTTCTCGCTAACCCGCACACGCGCCTTGGACCCGACCTCGGCCTCAACATTGCCCCGAATCACACCATTGACCTGTAGCTCGTCGCTGAAATGCACATCGCCAACAACCTCGCAGTTGCTGGCAATCAGCGTAATACCCGATTCATGTTTTTTCGATCTGCCAAACATTTCGCATTCCCCGGTTCATTGTGGGCTTTCTTAAGAGGATCAGCCCTTTCAACACGTTCCTAACTTGCCGGTTATGAATCTGGTCCGATCGCTACATCGACCCGCCCGCCATCTTGAAGGGTCTTTGTGCCCCTGTCATCCACGATCATCCACCCGACGGAGCCCAGTCAAAGGCACGCTCCAGGCGCTGCGGGTTGCGACCCGAGGAACTTGCCGTCACGAGCAGTTCGCGCGGCTCGAAGCCCTGCGGTATCACCATCTCGCCGTTGAAGTTCTGAAAATAGCGAAACCTGAAACGCATGGCCTGGTCCGGGTCAGCGACAAGGTCATTCAGCGACAAGGTCTTCTCATCGGTTCCCTGTACACCCCTCAGGGCGAATTCGACGCCTCCGGAAACGAAATCGTGCTTGTCGACGACCTGGGTCAGCAGCAACGCGTACTTCACCCGGTTCGCCTCCGGTGTCGCATTGACGTCAAGTCGCTCAATACGCAGCCCCTTGTCCCCGACATTCGGCAGCATGACCCCCTTGTAAAACCGAATCTCTTCGCCGAGCGCAGCGATCGTGTCCTGTAGCTCGCCGACGGTTTGGCGGACCTCTTCGGTTGCATGCGAATCGACCACCCCGCCAAGTTTCAGGTCAGCGACCTGCTGGCGAAGTTCTGCGACACGGCGTTCGCTCAGCTCAAGCCGGCGGCGCGTCTCATCGCGCTCACGGACGACAGTCTGCTGCAGGGCGAGGCCCTGCTGGTGACCGAACCGATAGGTCAGATAGCTTGTCGACGCCATGATTCCAATAATCAGTAAGCCGATAAACGTCTTATAGACCGGCCGATGGCGTACGACGACCATCTCGTGCTGTGTGCTGCCCTTGACTGCGACCACGGTTCTTGGTCGATTCCTTGAAAAATGGGAGCAAAATCCTAACAGATTCAGGCGCGCGCCACTCTATCGCCCGGACGAGTTGTCGTAACGCGACACGACCCTCACTCGCAGGTTGTCAAGCATATGCGGGAGGAGCGCCCGTGTACGCAGAGCGACACGGGAACAAATCAGGCGCATGGCGGGACCGAAACAGGAGTAGGATACCGTCCGCATCTACCGGACTCAGAAGCACTATGCTGAACCGGCTGCTCAGCGCCCTCTCAACATTCCAGCGCCGGTTGGCGCACGTCGACTCGGTTCCCCAGTTCGCGCTGCTCGGCATTGCTTCGGGCGCATTGACGGGCCTCGTCATCATTCTCTTCCGCAAGGTGGTCGAGGTGCCGCTCCTCCTTCTTACGGGTGGTCCGGAGAATTTTGAGGGGCTCGACCACATCCAGCGTTTCACGTTGCCCATAGCGGGGGCGATCGCGCTCGCCATCCTGTTCAGTTTCCTGAAATTAGAAGACCGACGCGTCGGTGTTGTTCACCTGATTGAACGGCTCGGGCGGTTTCACGGTCACCTGCCCCTGCGCAACGCCATCGTCCAGTTCGTTGCTGGCTCCCTCGCCCTCCTCTCTGGTCAGTCGCTTGGTCGCGAGGGTCCGGCGATACACCTCGGCGCCGCCGGTTCGAGCCTGCTCGGCCAAGCTCTCCATCTACCCAACAACAGCATCCGCGTATTGGTCGGTTGCGGCGCCGCGGCGGCAATCTCCGCGTCATTCAACACGCCGATCGCTGGCGTCATCTTCTCCATGGAAGTGATTCTGATGGAGTACACGTTTGCCGGTTTCATCCCGGTGATACTCGCTGCGGTCACAGCCGCCGTGATCAGCCAGATCGCCTACGGCAACGTTGCCGCATTCGACGTTCCAGTCGTTGCTATGCACTCTTTGCTCGACGTGCCTTTCCTCATCGTCCTCGGCATCGCGATCGGCCTGCTCGCGGTCGCATTCGGGCGACTGGTCGAATGGGTGACGCGGCACGCCCCCGCGGCCATCTGGCAACGCATGCTGATCGCTGGCACCACGACTGCAGTGATCGGTCTCGCTGTACCTGAGGTGTTGGGGGTCGGTTACGACACCGTGAACCTTGCCCTCGTCGGCGAACTGTCCGTCTACATTCTCGCGGCAGCCTGCCTCGCAAAGCTTCTCGCCAGCGCTACCGGCGTCGGCATGGGCATGCCGGCTGGCCTGATCGGCCCGACCCTGTTCACAGGCGCGACAGCGGGCGGTTTGATCGGAACCATCGGCATCACCCTCGCGCCTCAGCTCGCCTCGTCAATGAGTCTGTACGTCATGCTCGGCATGGGCGCGATGATGGGAGCCGTGCTTCAGGCACCGCTTGCCGCACTCATGGCAATCGTCGAGCTTACGCATAGCCCAATCGTAATCCTGCCGGCAATGCTCGTGATCGTGACCGCATGCATTACGGCGAACCAATTTTCCGGCAGCGCGTCGATCTTCATTCAGCAGATGACCTGGCTTGGCATCGAGTTTCGGCAGAATCCCATCTCGATGGTGCTAAACCGGGCGTCGATGGAGAGCATCATGTCTCGCAGCTTTGCCCGGACGCCTCAGTCCATCACACGCGCAGAAGCCGACAAGCTCCTGACCGACCATCCGGTGTGGCTGCTGGTGCAGGTGGGCGACCGGCCCGGATTCATCATGCGAACGGAAGACCTTGCCAATCACCTCGCGGACAAGTCAAGCGGGGCTGCCGAAGACGACCCAATCGACCTCGCAAACATCCCCGCAACGCGCAAGGATGTGGCGCCCATCCTGCGGCAGGCAACGCTGATGGAAGCGATGGAGCGCCTTGATAGCACCGGTATGCAAGCCTTGTACATCAATCGAATCAGCGCGCCCATGCTCGGCTCCGTCGTCGGCATCGCGACGCGCGAAGACATCGAATCGTTCTACCAGACCTGAACTTGCACGCCGCTGCAAAGCAGCCTGTCAGACCGACACATCGGATTTCAGGTCCTTCGCGCTAGCCGTCAATAGCATCTGCCGCACCCTCAAGAGCACGCTGAGCCAGGTAAGCGATTTCTGATTGCCTGTCTCCGCGACGCCGCGCTCTTGCTGATCGTTTCCGAACAGCCCGGACCGCGACTCCATGCCACACCATGACCGGCGCCAAAAAAGCGCCTGGTCTCAGTATTCAAGGTCGGCCAGGTCAGCAGCGTCGAGAACATCCAGGCGATCTACTCGATTTTGCGGGACTATCCGCGTCAGCCACTGGTCCTGCAGCCTTCGATCACCTCGATGTTTGGTCTGTCGAGCGATCATGTCATCGCCGGCATCCGCGATCTCCTGCTGCCAATATCCGACGTGGTCGCTATCAACATTCACGAAGCGCCATATCTCGCTCCAGAGGCGGATAACCTCGCCGCCTGTACCGGCGCTTTGATAGATGCCGGCGTTACGTACCTGCTGATCGGTGGCATGGGCACTGATGTCCACAACGTCCAAAGTAATCTCTACAACGAAACGGGCCTGGTCGAGTCATGGAAATTTCCGCGCCTGCCCCACAACTCCCTCGGCTGCCATTCAACGCTGACGGCATCGATCGCGGCGCACATCGCCCACGGCTTTGACCCCGTTGAGGCCATCAGCAAAGCACCGCACTACACGTTTCACGCGATGAAGAATACACGGCGTATCGGCCTCGGCCAACACATCCCTGACCGCATGTACTGGAATCGCTAGGCGCTTGCTCCCCCCGCCGCCCCCGGCATTGCCAGGAGCCGGAGCCCTTAAGCGAAACCACGCGCGCGACACTTCCGCGGCAAGACTGGCAGAACGCCGGTTGTCTTTGATCAGCACCGATGATTGAATTCGCCCCTTCCGAGGAAGCAGCATGAATTCGACGACACGATCAGAATCTCTGTTTGAGAGCGCCAAGCAACGGCTTGTTGGCGGCGTCAACTCACCCGTGCGAGCATTCGGCCGCGTCGGCGGCAGCCCGATCTTCTTCAAAGCCGGTCGCGGCCCCTACCTGATCGACGAAGACGACAACCAGTACATCGACTACGTCGGCTCCTGGGGACCAGCGATCGTTGGCCATGCCCACCCGACTGTGATCGCTCAGATCAAGGACGCCGTCGAACGCGGACTGGGATTCGGTGCGCCAACAGCGCTCGAAACCCGAATTGCAGACAAGATCGCTGACCTGATGCCTGCCATCGAGATGGTACGGATGGTCAACTCCGGGACTGAAGCGACGATGAGCGCAATTCGCGCCGCGCGGGGCTTCACCGGCCGTGACAAGATCATCAAATTTGAAGGCTGTTATCACGGCCACTGCGACGCGCTGTTGGTGAAGGCGGGATCAGGTGCGCTTACCCTCGGCGAGCCGGACTCCCTCGGCGTGCCCGCGTCCTACGCAGAACACACGATCACGCTCACGTTCAACGATGTGGATCAGGTAAGACAGGTTTTCGCAGACCTTGGCGATCAAATCGCCGCTGTCATCGTCGAACCGGTCGCCGGCAACATGAGTTGCGTGCCACCAACGCCCGCGTTCCTGCCTGCGCTGCGCGAGGTCTGTTCAGAACACGGCTCAGTCCTCATTTTCGACGAGGTGATGACGGGTTTCAGGGTTGCACTGGGCGGCGCGCAAGCGCTGTACGATGTCACGCCGGATCTAACCACCCTCGGCAAGGTAATCGGCGGTGGCATGCCGGTCGGCGCCTACGGCGGGCGCGCGGACATCATGTCCGTCGTCGCGCCACTCGGTGGCGTCTATCAGGCCGGCACTCTCTCGGGCAACCCGGTTGCCATGACCGCAGGCCTCGCGACGCTCGAACTCATCTCTGAAGCTGGCTTCTATGAGAATCTTGCCAGCGCGGCCAATCGCTTGATGGACGGTTTTGAGTCAGGTGCGGCGCGCCATGGTATCGCCGTTACCAGCAACCGGGTCGGCGGCATGTTCGGATTCTTCTTTGCGAGCGGCACGGTCGACAGCTTCGACGCGGTCATGAATGCGAATACTGACCAGTTCAACGTTTTCTTTCGCAGCATGCTCGCGGATGGCGTGAATCTGGCACCCTCGCCCTTTGAGTCTGGTTTCGTCTCATCGGCGCACACGAACTCAGACCTTGATCAGACGATTGAAGCCGCATCGCGGGCTTTCGAAAAAATCGCCGCCGCCTGAACCCTGGAACGACGCTATGGACCCCTTCGATGTATACGGCATCGGCAATGCACTGGTGGACACTGAATATCAGGTCTCGGTGAGTTTTCTTGATCAACTCGGACTCTCCAAGGGCGTTATGACCCTGGTCGACGAGGACGAACAGATGCGGCTCGTCGCCGCCCTGAACGAGATCGATCACGCGCCAAAGCGGGCCGGTGGCGGCTCCGCGGCAAACACCGTTGTCACCGCCGCCCAACTGGGAATCCGATCCTTTTACACCTGCAAGGTTGCAAACGATCCGTCCGGTGATTTCTTTGTCGCTGATCTCGCACGCGCGGGGGTCAGCACCAACCTCGGGTCAGACCGCGACGACGGCGTCACTGGCGAGTGTGTATCACTTGTCACGCCCGATGCGGACCGAACCCTGCAAACGCACCTCGGGATTACGGAGTCGCTGTCCACACAGGAACTCGACGCCGACGCGCTCGCCGGGTGTCGATGGTTGTACATTGAAGGGTACCTCGTCACTTCGCCAACCGCTTTCGCCGCGGCGCTGGAGGCGCAGGCTGCGGTGCGAAAAAATGGTGGCAAAGTCTCACTCACCCTGTCTGACCCGGCGATCGTCGAGGCCTTCAAGCCCTCCTTCGATCAGCTCTTTGAAGCGGGCATCGACCTCACCTTCTGCAACGAGGATGAGGCAAAGCTCTGGGCGGGCGAGACGAATACCGACGCTACGTTGGCAGCCCTCGCAGCGGTATCTCCCGAGTACGCCTATACCATGGGCAAGGACGGCGCGGTTGTCAGCGACGGCAGCTCAAACTATCGCATTGCCGGCAAGCCGGTGGCTGCGGTCGACACAACCGGCGCCGGCGACACTTTTGCGGGCGTCTTCCTCGCTGGCATCTGTAACGGTCTGGGCTATGAAGAGGCCGCCCAGCGCGCCAACAACGCCGCTGCCGCCGTGGTTACACGCTTCGGCGCACGCCTGACGACCGAAGAACTCAACGCCGCCCTCCCGGGCTGAACGTCAGAACAGGTCCATCTGCTTGTCCGTGATCTGACGCAGCGACGTGCCACTGAACTGCAAAATGGAATCCGCTATCGGTGCGAGCTGCCGATTGATGTAGAAGTCATGATCAATGGCCGAGTCGCTATAAAGGACGGGCTCCGGACCATTGACCGTCATCAGATACTCAACCCAGCCGCGACCTTCGTATTGCGCCGGGAGGCCTCGCTCCTGACGGATCTTCTCCGCCTTGCGGGCGGCATTTACATGTGGCGGCACGTTCTTGACGTACTCACCGAGTTGCCTGCGCAAACGCTTGCGGAGCACGAGGTCTCGCCTGTCCGGTCCGCTTAGTACAGCGTTGACAGATGCCTTGACGTAGTCCTTGACTGGTTCATCGCGAAACACCCGTGCGTAGAGTTCACGTTGAAAGACACGGGCGAGGTTGGACCAGTCAGACCGCACCGTTTCAAGCCCCTTGAAGACCAGATCACCGTCCGGCGTCATGCCCGCATAGCGCTTCTTGCTGCCGGTTGCCGAGCCGCGGACGGTCGGCATCAGGAAGCGTTCGAAGTGCGTCTCGAACTGGAGCTCAAGCGCACTCTCAATATGATATCGGGTGGCAAGGTCGTTGCGCCAGAAAGCATTCAGCTCATCCACCAGCCCCTGCGCGCGAACGGATACACTGGCGGTGTCATCAAGCAGGACGAAGACCGAGTCCGTGTCGCCGTAGATAACCTTGTGGCCGGCATCCTCAATAAGGTCGCGTGTGGTTGTCAGAATCTCGTGGCCACGCCGGGTAATCGAACTGACGAGCCGCGTGTCAAAGAACCGGCAACCAGGGGTGCCGAGAACCCCGTAGAACGAATTCATGATGATCTTGATGGCCTGCGAACTCGCCCCCCGCGCCTCTCGCTTGGCAACATCGCGGGCTGACCACAACTGCTCGATGATCGATGGCAGCAGGCGCGATTCACGCGCGAAGGCGCCGCCATCGAAACCCGGAATAGGGTCCTCGGCCGTCTCGGCAAGTGCGAGCGCAAGGGGGTCGATGTTGAAGGTCCGAATGATGCTGGGGTACAGGCTCTTGAAGTCGAGAACGACCACGTCCCGGTACAACCCGGGCGTTGAGTCAAGGACGTACCCGCCAGGACTGGGCGCAATGTCCTCGGCGCGAACGACCGGCGCGACGTAGCCCTGGCGATGCAGTTTCGGCAGGTACAGGAAATCGAACGCGGCCACCGACCCGCCCAGCCGATCCATTTCAAGCCCCGTCAAGGTCGCTCTCTCGATCGCGAATGCCAATAGCTCGGTCTTCTCAAAGATTGCCGTGACCAAACGACAATCCTCCAGGTTGTAGGCCGCGAGCGCCGTCTTGTTGGTCTCGTACATCGTCTGGATTTCCACCGCGCGCGCATCCACGTCGTGCACCAGCTTG
>CAVOBC010000087.1:0-14832 GCA_963693635.1 Gammaproteobacteria bacterium
GTGCGCACGGGTCGATGCGATATACTCGCGGCATGTCAGATTCCTCCTATCGCAGCCAGTTTCTTATCGCACTTCCAACGCTCGGCGGCGACTACTTCTCTGATGCTGTCATCCTGCTGATCGACCACACCGACGAGGGCGCCTTCGGGTTGGTGGTCAACAAGCCGACCGACATCGCAAGTAACGATCTGCTGGACGGCAACGACGCACGCGACTTTCCGGTAATGAGCGGCGGTCCGGTGTCACCGGGCCGATTGTTTTTCATACACGAGCCGAGTATCGATGAGTCCTCCTACGAGGCCATGATGACAGTGACGGACGGCGTCTGTCTGACAACCTCTGCCGACCTTATTGCGGAACTCGAACAAGGCGTCGGGCCGGACAAGATCATGGCCCTGCTGGGCTACGCTGGCTGGGGCGCCGGGCAGTTAGAACAAGAAATGGCGGATGACGTATGGCTGATGGCACCGGCCTCGGCGAACGTCGTCTTCGACGTGCCTTGCGATGATCGACCACTGTCGGCGGCGCGAAATCTCGGTATCGATCTCAACCTGCTGCTGCACACGCAATCGGACAGCCAGTCATCCTGATTCGCCAGTTCGCAGCCGACACACCTCGATGACAACAACGAACGCCCTGCCCGACGGGCTGTTGATGGGCTTTGACTTCGGTACCCAGAGAATCGGTCTTGCGGTGGGTCAGCGCGTCACGCGAACCGCATCGGCCATCGCCATTCTCAAGGCGCGGGACGGTGTCCCGGACTGGGACGAGCTTGAAACGCTGATCACGAACTGGAATCCAGTCGGTTTCATTGTTGGTGACCCACTCAATATGGATGGCACCGAAAGCGAGATGAGCGTGCGCGCAAGGCGCTTTGCCCGGCGTCTTGCCGGTCGATTCGACCGGCCCGCCGCCATGATGGATGAGCGGCTTTCAAGCTTCGAGGCACGCGACGATGCCAAGGACGGGCCGCGACCGCGTGGCCCGGTCGACGCGGTCGCCGCCCGGTTGATCCTTGAGTCTTACCTCAACGCCGAAATGTCGATGCCGCCATCAGGCGGCGACAATTCAAACGGGTGACCGAGGGGCGCGTGTTTACCCAACCGTGCTTTGCCCAACGAGGCAGGCAACTTCTAACGGTCCAGCTAGCGGACGCCGATATCGTCCTCATTGGTCTCCAGCGAGAGTCCCTGCACACCGGATTCTTCTTCATCGCCGCCCTGGAGTTTGATCATCAACCTGAGATCGTTGGCAGAGTCTGCCGACGCGAGGGCATCCTTGTACGTAATCTCCCCCGCCTTGAAGAGCGTGTAGAGCGCCTGGTCAAAGGTCTGCATCCCAACCTCTGAGCCCTTGGTCATGATCTCTTTGATGTTGTGAACATCGCCCTTGCGAATATTGTCGGCAACGAGGGGCGTGTTGAGCAGCACCTCAATCGCGGCGCGACGCCCCGTGCCATCCGGCGTTGGAATGAGCTGTTGCGCGACCATCCCCCTGAGGTTGAGAGACAAATCCATCCACACCTGGTCGTGTCGGTCGGCGGGGAAGAAATTGATCACGCGGTCAAGTGCCTGGTTTGCATTGTTTGCGTGCAGCGTTGCCAGACAAAGATGGCCTGTCTCCGCAAACGCAAGACCGTAGTCCATCGTTTCCCGGCTGCGAATCTCGCCAATCATGATGACGTCCGGTGCCTGGCGCAGCGTATTTTTAAGCGCGACCTCAAAACTTGGCGTGTCAACGCCCACCTCACGCTGCGTCACCATGCAGCCCCTGTGCTCATGAATAAATTCGATGGGATCTTCGATCGTGATGATGTGCCCCCGCGATTCCTCGTTGCGGTATCCGATCATCGCGGCAAGTGACGTAGACTTGCCGGTTCCCGTCGCGCCGACAAAGATGACCAGCCCACGTTTGGTCATCGCGAGTTCTTTGACGATCGCGGGCAATTGCAGATCATCAAGGGTCGGGATCTCCGTCTCGATTCGCCGCAAGACCATGCCTGCAAAGTTGCGTTGATAAAACGCGCTGATCCGGAACCGTCCGGCAACGGGTGAATGGATGGCGAAATTGCACTCGCGTTCTGCCTCGAACTCGTGCACCTGTGGTTCGGTCATCGTACCGTGGACCATTTCCCGCGCCTGCTCCGCCGTGAGCGCAGTCTTGCTCATCGGCATCATGCGCCCGTTGACTTTGATCGACGGCGGCAAGCCCGCCGTGACAAAGAGGTCTGACGCCCCCTGATCAACCACCACCTTCAGCAACTTATCGAAATCAATCATTGCTAGTCCGTTTCGTTGCCGGGATCACCCATGGCTACTTGAAGTCGGCCGGCATCTTCGCTTTCTCTGCCGCGGCTTCCCTGCTGATCATGTTTTTCTCAAGGAGGTCTTTCAATGCCTGATCCAGCGTCTTCATGCCAATCTGACCACCCGTCTGTATGGCCGAGTACATCTGCGCGACCTTGTCCTCGCGGATGAGATTACGGATGGCGGGCGTACACAACATGATCTCGTGTGCCGCCACACGGCCGCCGCCAATCTTTTTCAATAGGGTTTGCGAGATCACCGCTGCCAGTGACTCCGACAGCATCGACCGGACCATGGACTTCTCAGAAGCCGGAAAGACGTCGATGACCCGGTCGATGGTCTTGGCGGCGGATGACGTGTGCAGGGTGCCGAACACCACGTGCCCGGTTTCGGCCGCCTCCAAGGCAAGCTTGATGGTCTCAAGGTCGCGCATCTCGCCCACCAGAATGATGTCGGGGTCTTCCCGCAGCGCCGAGCGCAGTGCTTCGTTAAAGCCAAGTGTGTCGCGATGGACCTCGCGCTGATTAACGAGGCACTTCTTAGCCTCGTGCACAAACTCGATGGGATCTTCAACCGTCAGGATATGCTCATAACGATTGTCGTTGATGTAGTCCATCATCGCCGCGAGCGTCGTGCTCTTGCCGGACCCCGTGGGGCCAGTGACTGTAATCAGCCCCCGCGGCGTCTCTGAAATCTGACGGAAGATCTCGCCCATCCCGAGGTCATCCATCGTCAGAACCTTCGACGGAATCGTCCGGAATACGCCGCCCGCGCCGCGATTCTGGTTGAACGCGTTCACCCGGAAGCGAGCGACTCCCGGCACCTCGAACGAGAAGTCGGCCTCCAGGAATTCTTCAAAGTCCTTGCGTTGTTTGTCGTTCATGATCTCGTAGATGAGGGAGTGAACTTCCTTGTGGTCAAGCGCTGGCAGATTGATACGACGAATGTCACCGTCTACCCGGATCATCGGCGGCAGGCCAGCGGACAGATGCAGATCCGAAGCGCCCTGTTTTTCGCTGAAAGCCAGAAGTTCTGTGATATCCATAAGAATACGGTCCAGGCAGGGAACAGGATTGCCGACAAACAATTGCCAACTAATAGTATTATCGAACGCATAGCGAAACCAGCACCGTCAACCCTGCCCACGCAGGCCGTCAATCGCGCCCAACCACCCACCCACCCACTGTCAATCCCCCACCCACCCGCCGGGAGGACGCATGACGCAACTGCCTGACACATCTGATCCGCTGATCACCCAGATAGCAGGCCGGATCAACGACGTGGCACGTAACATTGATGCGCTCTGTAACCGCTACAGCCGACCACGCGACGCCGTACGCATCATCGGCGTCAGTAAGACGAAACCGGCCGCCGCGATCGCGGCGGCCGCCGCCGCCGGCATCGCTGACATCGGCGAGAATTACCTCCAGGAAGCCCACCAGAAGATTGAGACCCTCGCGAGCGAGCGCATCAACTGGCACTTTATTGGTCGCATTCAGTCCAACAAAACGAGGGAAATCGCCGGCCTCTTTGACTGGGTGCATACGGTCGCATCAGCAAAGGTCGCACGACGGTTGAACGACCAACGTCCTGATGGCCAGGCGCCACTCCGTATCTGCCTGCAGGTCAACGTCAGCGACGATCCGGCGAAAGCCGGCGTGCAGCCCGGGGGTCTGGGGCACCTCATCGAGGCGGTGTTGCCGCTCGCAAACCTCCAACTGCGGGGCTTGATGACGATGCCGACCGCCGCAACGACACTCGCCGCGCAGCGCGCGCCTTTTCGCGAACTGGCCGAACTGCTGGCGCGCCACCGGGACTCGTTTGGCCTTCCCCGATTCACTGAACTGTCCATGGGCATGTCCAGCGATTTAGAGGCAGCGGTCGCCGAGGGCGCGACGCTGGTGCGCATCGGCACCGCTATTTTCGGTCCGCGTGAGGTGCAGGACGCCGAAACGACTTAGCCAAGAATGATAAATCCAGACGCCAATGAAGTGTTACATTGGCGCGCTTTCAGTTTCTGCAAACGAAGGATTTTCAATGAAGATTGCGTTCCTCGGCGCCGGCAATATTGCCTTTGCGCTGGTTTCCGGACTGGTAGAGGAGTCCGGCCCGGATGGCCTGGTCGCCGCAGACCCTGACCCTGCCCAGGGCGTCCGTTTCACCGCCATCGGGGTTGACACGACCGATGACAACCGGACTGCGGCCGACACCGCCGACATCATCGTCATTTCAGTCAAACCCAACATCGTGTACACGGTGTTGGCCGAGATCGCGCCGGTTGTTCGCGACCAACTGATCATCTCGGTTGCTGCCGGCGTCCCGCTTGGCCAGTTGTCCGCGGCATTGCCCGGCACCGCCGCCATCGTCCGCTGCATGCCCAACACGCCGGCGCTAGTGCAGACCGGTATGACGGTCCTTTGCCCTAACGGCGCAGTTTCGAGCGATGCCCGGCGCGCTGCCGACCGCATACTAGGCGCGGTCGGCAGCGTGCTCTGGGTGGATGACGAGGCCATGATGGATGCGGTCACAGCGGTCTCGGGTAGTGGGCCCGCATACTTCTTTTTGTTGATGGAAGCCATGATTGCGAGCGGCGAACGCCTCGGATTGCCGGCGGACGTGAGTCGCACCCTCGTCGCGCAAACCGCGCTCGGGGCGGCAACAATGGTCAGCACCGGCAGCGATGATCCGGGGGTGCTGCGCCAACGCGTGACGTCGCCGGGTGGCACGACCGAAGCTGCGATCAACCGTTTTCTCCAAGCAGACTACCCTGCCCTCGTTGATGCCGCTCTCACAGCGGCGCGGGACAGGTCGATTGAACTCGCGGGCGGCTAGCCGCTCCACTTAATCGGGCGGCCTCGATCGGTCGCGCGTCGATCCGGCCGTTTGCTGAGGCAATTGATCGGTACTCACTCGATCCGGACCGGCGCTGACCGGGCTATAATGAGCATTCAAATGGAGTGTCGACGAATGACGCAAAACCTTCCAGCGGCAGGCATCTATCTCGTACAGGCGTTTTTCGGCCTGTACGTC
Source organism: Gammaproteobacteria bacterium (assembly GCA_963693635.1). Lineage (GTDB taxonomy): Bacteria > Pseudomonadota > Gammaproteobacteria > Pseudomonadales > Azotimanducaceae > CAVOBC01. The sequence goes on from CAVOBC010000087.1 coordinate 5,337, forward strand.
TATCTGATCATGACTCGCTTCCTGATGCAGATCGCGCGCACGGATTACTACAACCCGATCTGCCAGGCCATCGTCAAGATCACCGACCCAGGGATCAAGAGGGTACGGACTTTCGTGCCGACCCTCTACGGCATCGACTTTGCGACCCTGCTGGTCGCCCTCGTCATACAGACCGTAGCACTCATGTTGATCATGTTGATTGCCGGCAGACCCTTCTTTGATCCGTACTACATCGCGTGGGCGCTGCTCGGCCTCGCCTCGATCGTTCTGACCATCTACTTTCTTGCGATGCTCGTCGTCTTTATCGCGAGCTGGCTCGCGCCAGATGGGGGTCATCCAGCACTCAGTCTGGTCAACCAACTCACTGAGCCGTTGCGCGCCCCGGTGCGCCGGTTGGTCCCGCCGATGGGCGGTCTGGATCTGTCTTTCCTCTTTGTCATCGTTGCTTTGCACCTGGTGGACCTCCTGGTCATCGACCAGATCCGGCAGGTCCTCGGCATGTCCAGCGGACTCGTTTACGGACTTTGAACCGCTCGTGGCGGAACTAGCTGGTTCTTGTCCCAAAATTGTCATCCCGACAATTCCTGGGCGTCGGTTTGCAAACAAACCTCGCATGTTTTTGCAGAAAAGAGACTTGCAGAAGAGAGGCCTGCAGAAAAGAGGCCTGCAGAAAATGGCGGCGCATCCATGCACCGCACTAACTAATCACCGGCTATGAGGATCATCGCGAAGATCACCGGGTGCCTGGCGATCTTCCTGTTGGCGACCGAAGTTACTGGCGGCGAAGAAAAGTTCGGCGATGTCATCGTACACTTTGCGTCGGTGCCAAGCCTGCTGATACCCGCAGACGTTGCCGAGGCCCACGGTATCGTCCGGTCTCGCAACCGGATCGTCACAAACGTCGCCGTTCACCATCACGGCGGCGCGGTCGCTGCGAGCGTCAATGGGCTCGCCACCAATCTGCTACACCAGCAAATTCAGCTCGAGTTTGCGGAGGTGCGGGAGGGCAAGGCCATCTACTATGTCGCCAGCAACGTAATCGCCCAATCTGAGCGGCTGTCCATCGAACTTTATGTGACCCCCCAGCCAACTGGCGAGGCGCTGGTGGTGCGTTATCACCGCAGATTCCTGGAATAGGACCACGCGCATGCTCAGCCACCAACGCTTTCTCCGCTGCGCTCATCAAAAGCCGCCCATCCAGCGCCAGGCCAGGCACGCGCGAGCATGAGCACACGCGGGCGCATCGTCATCGCCAGTAACAACGCCCACAAGGTAACGGAGTTGCAGGCGATGCTGACCCGCTTCAATCTGGTGACACAAGCCGAACTCGGCGTTACCGACGCCGAGGAGACCGGCACAACGTTCGTGGAGAACGCGATCATCAAGGCCCGCCACGCGGCAGCGGTGACAGGCCTTGCAGCAATTGCGGATGACTCCGGGCTCAGCGTGCCCGCGCTTGGTGGAGCCCCAGGGGTCTACTCCGCCCGCTTCGCGGGCGCCAACGCGACCGACGCCGACAACAACCACAAGTTACTCGCCAAGATCGCGCGATTCGGCGACGACAAGCTGGGGGCTCGCTTTCACTGCGTCATCGCGTTCATGCAAAGCGCCGGAGACCCGACGCCGCTTATCGCCCACGGCACGCTGGACGGCCGCCTTGTCCGCGAGGCTCGCGGCTCCAACGGCTTTGGCTATGATCCCCACTTCCTGGTGCCCGATCAGAATCTGACGCTTGCCGAGATGGGGGCTGACGCCAAGAACCGCATCAGCCACCGCGCCGGTGCCCTCGCCCGATTGAAGCAAATGCTATGAATGCCACGCCGGCGATCCCGCTAAGCTTGTACATCCACTTTCCATATTGCATCCGCAAATGTCCGTACTGCGATTTCAATTCGCACGAAACCGGGTCCATTCCGGAAGACGCCTATGGGGACGCGCTCCTCCGGGACATCGCGGCACAAAGCGAGAAAACCGGCCGCCGGTCACTCACATCGATCTTCATTGGGGGTGGCACACCCAGTCTCATCAGCCCCGAGACGATCGCGCGTGTTCTCGCGGCGGTGGCCGACCGTTTCGACCTGACTGACAGCTGCGAGATAACGCTCGAGGCCAACCCCGGGGCAGCGGACACCGCTCGTTTCGCCGGATTCAGATCTGCTGGCGTCAATCGCCTGTCTGTGGGGGTGCAGTCATTTGATGACCACGCACTGGCGGCGCTCGGCCGGGTCCATGACGGCCGGGCAGCGCTCACCGCCATCGACAGCGCTTTCGCCGCCGGCTTCGACAACCTGAACGTGGACCTCATGCATGGCTTGCCCGAGCAGACGCCAGCCGGCGCTGAACGCGACGTCCAGACTGCGATCGACCTCGGCGTGCCCCACATCTCGTGGTACGAACTCACGATCGAGCCCAATACAGTCTTCCATTCCAGCCCGCCCACGTTACCCCAGGATCACGATCTGGCGGATATCGCAGACGCCGGGTCGACAGCGCTCGCGCGAGGCGGCTACGGCCAGTACGAGGTGTCTGCGTTCACACAGGAACGCCCGTCCGCTCACAATCTGAATTACTGGACGTTCGGCGACTATCTAGGCATCGGTGCCGGCGCGCATGGCAAGCTGACGGATCCCGAAGCGATGACAATCTACCGCAGCAACAAGACGCGGATGCCCGGTGATTACATTAATCGCGACTTCCAACTCGACACCGCAACCGCCGTGCCTGGGGACGAGGTGCTGCTCGAATTCCTGATGAACGTGCTGCGGCTCAAGGACGGCGTGCCGATGGGCTTATTCCACGCGCGCACGGGGCGAACCCAGGCCGAACTTGACGGTTTTGTTGACCGGGCCATCGCCCGCGGACTGATGGGCGCCGGCGAACGGCTGCGCGCGAACGCGGCGGGATATCGCTTCCTGAACGAATTACTGCTCTCCTAGCAGCAATTCACGGTGCCGGATTGCCGCGCTGTCGCGCAGGGAACACCGCAGCATGTTGCTTTAGTCGGGTGCTGAAAAAGTGCTTTCCTGCACTTTTTCAGAGTCGCGGGCCTCAGCCCGCTCGCGACAAATCAACGACTTACGTCGTCAATTTGCGGCCGATACATCCATGTATCGATCTAGCAGGCTGCTTTTTCCATGAAAGGGTCTGGAAAGGCGTGCGTCTGAAGAACTTTGGGATGACGGGAATCGACCGATATCCTTGACACATCAACGGCTTACGCGATTTTCAGTCATCTCGACAATCGCCGGTGCGTCGGAAGGCAAGATCCGTGATCGTGTGCCCGAGTCGCTCGCCACGGGACTGGTACTTGGTGGTGACCCGTGGCGGCGATTCAACCGGCGCAAAGTGGGGCACCTGCGCCAGCGTTTCGGCCATCGCTTCGGCATACGGCAACCAATCGGTCGCCAGATGCAGGAGACCGCCCGCCGTTAACTTGCGAGCGATCAGCGCCACGGTCTGCGCGTTGATCAACCGACGTTTGTGGTGCTTTTTCTTGGGCCAGGGGTCCGGGAAAAACACCTGTACACCGGCCAGGACGCCATCGGCGACGCCTTCGCGCAGCACCTGCACCGCGTCGCCGCGCACCACCTTTAAGTTAACGAGGCCAAGTTGCTCCGCGCAGTGCATCACGCGACCGATGCCGGGGCGATGCACCTCAACACCAATGAAATCCACCGTTGGTTCACTTTCAGCCTGGGCCGCCAACGCGTCGCCCATGCCAAAACCGATGTCAACGAAGAGGGGTCGATGCGGCGCAAACGCGGCTGCTTGCAGCAGATCAGGGACCGGTCGGTCACCATCGAGCGTGTCAATCAAGCCGTATCGGGGCCAAAGATCGGTGAAGGCTCGACGTTGCGCCGGGGTAAAGCGCCCGTCACGGATGACGTAGCTGTTGTTGGCGCGATTGTCGGAGGAAGGGTCGGCGCGATTATCGGGCTGATTGGCGGTCTGCTTGTCGAAAAGCAGCTCGGCACGATCAGCGTTTGCGCGATCCGCCTCCCGGGGTTGCGGCATCTCTGCCGCCGAATCCGGTGCATCGCCTGATTCGTTCAGACGTCGGGCCCCAGCGACAAACGCAGCTTCTTGAGCGCACTCTTCTCAAGTTGCCGCACCCGCTCGGCGGAGATGCCATATTGACCGGCGAGTTCGTGCAGCGTCGATTTGTTTTCAAGCAGGAAGCGCTGGCGGATGATGTCCTGCGAGCGCTCATCCAGGGCCAGAACACCTTTTTGCAAATCTGCTTGTTGCCGGTCACGGCTGTCGCGGTGCTCGATCAAGGCCGCCGGATCACACGGGTCGGGCAAATAACCCGATGGTGCGAGCGTCGCGCCATCATCGTCCGGGCCGTCAAATGCCTCATCCTGCGCGGCGAGACGATTCTCCATCAGCGCGACAACCTGGGCATCTACGCCCAGATCAGCCGCCATCTGATCCCGCTCCTGCATGTTCATCCAACCGAGGCGCTTTTTTGAGCTGCGCAGGTTAAAGAACAGCTTTCTCTGGCTCTTGGTGGTCGCGACCTTAACGATGCGCCAGTTGCGCAGGATGAACTCGTGCATTTCGGCACGGATCCAGTGCACAGCAAAGGAGATCAGGCGCACGCCGTACTCTGGATCGAAGCGCCGCACAGCCTTCATCAATCCGACGTTGCCTTCCTGAATCAGGTCGGCTTCCGCAAGCCCGTATCCAGAATATGATCGCGCAATAAAAACAACGTACCTGAGGTGTGCAAGCACTAACTCACGTGCCGCGCTGAGATCGTCCTCAAAGTACAGACGGCGGCCCAATTCCTGCTCGGCGCTGGCGGTGAGCGGCGGAATGGCGCTGACGGTCTGGATATAGGCTTCGAGATTCGCGCCCGGCGACATGACGTCGATCGGTATGGTTAGTGCCTTTGAGATGAAGCTCTCCTGAGCAATGTTGCCCCAATTAGCGGGGCGCGAATGGTACCACCACAAGTGCACCCCGGTCATCTCTACTTGGAGTTTACAACTCTACTCGGCGTTAACAACGTGGTTTCACCACAACTTTAGCAGGCAAATTCGAGTTTTGCGTCAAACCGACTCCCAGGAATTGGTTAGTCGCGCCGATACTATCTTGGCTCGCAGTACGAACGTGCCTTGGCTCGCAATGCGAACGTGCTCTCCAACCGAGACCTGCGTGTCGGTCGAGCAGGACGCTATTGGGGCTGAATGTCGTCCAGGTGCCGGCTGACCGCGAGCCAGGCCCCACCGATGCCAAAAATCGAACCAATCAGCATCAGGAGGAGGCCACCCGAAAGGCCAAGGCCATGGACGTCGAACTGGCTGCCATAGGATCCAAGCAAACGCTGCACCGGCCCCGAGAGAACCGCGAGGCAAGCCGTCAAGAGGATGATCGCAAGGACCGCGCCGCCAAGTCCGTACCAGAGGCCGAGATACAGAAAGGGGCGACGCACAAAGCCATCCGTTGCACCGACCAGCTTGATGACCTCGATTTCACTGCGCCGGCTCTCGATCGAGAGGCGAATGGTGTTGCCGATAATGAGCAGGACCCCCAGTCCCAAAAACGACCCGAGCGCCCATACCGCGCGTTGCGCAAGGGTGAGCAACGCCGACAGACGTTCGATCCATGCGAGGTCAACGACAACGTCATCAACGTCATCCGAGCCCTCAATGCGGATGGCAAGCATGCGAATCTCGCCCGGCGCGACCTCACTCGGCGTCACCGTGACCACCGCCGGTAGCGGGTTGCGGGCGAGCGAGGTGATGACATCGCCAAAGCCCGATCGACGCTGAAATTCGGCGAGCGCGCTCGCCCGCGAGATGTACTCTGCGCCATCGACGCCCTCCCAGCCCTTGACCCGACTCGCAAATCTCTGGGCGGCGGTGTCACCACTTGCGAGATCGAAGTAGACCGTGAGACGGGGTTTGCCGTCCCAGCCACCGGTGAGCGTCGTCGCGTTCTTGAGCAGGACGTAGCCGAGCGCCGGCAGGACGAGGGCAATGCCGATGACGAGCCAGGTCAGGGCACTTGAGACGCCATTACGCAGCAGGCCGGCAAGGCTTTCCCAGGCGACACGACGATGGTGCGCCAGCCACGCGGTCAGACGCGGCGGAGCGGCGACCGTGACACTAGGACGCGTCGCCACCTTCGCTCCTCGTGGGCCCCGGCACCTCACCCCTTTGATCAACCCGCACGTGATCGGTCGAACCACCTGCGACACCCACGCCTTCAATCAGGCGACCATCGCGGAGCTGCAGCACTCGCTTGGCCATCGCGTCCACCAGTGCCAAATCATGTGTGGCGATCAGGACGGTGACGCCTACCTGGTTGAATTCGCTGAAGAGATTCATGATCTCTCTCGAAAGGTCAGGGTCGAGATTGCCCGTGGGCTCGTCAGCGAGAAGCAACGGCGGCTTGTTAACGACCGCGCGGGCGATGCCTACCCGCTGCTGCTCACCGCCCGAGAGTGCCATCGGGAGCTGCTGCTCCTTGCCCGCCAGCCCAACCTTCGAGAGGGCTGCGCGTACGCGCCGGCCAACTTCACGGGGCTGATAGCCGGAGATCGTCAACGGCAGGGCAACATTGTCGAAGACTGATCGATCAAAGAGCAGTTGATGGTTCTGGAAGACGACGCCAATCTTGCGCCGGAGCGCAGGGACCTGGCCGCGGAGCGTCCGATTGAGATTAATGCCATCGACAAATACCTGACCCTGACTCGCGCGCTCCATCAGGATAATCAGCTTCAGGAGCGTGCTCTTGCCCGCACCGGAGCGCCCGGTCAGGAACGCCATCTCGGCGTTCGCCAACTCAAAGTCCACCTCTCTCAATGCGTCTCGACCACCGGCATATCGCTTGCTCACATGGTCGAAACGAATCATTCGACCTCCGGGTCCGGCAGAAGGGCATTGACGAACTCCCCGGCGTCGAACGGACGTAAATCATCGATGCCTTCGCCAACACCGACGTAGCGTATCGGCAGTCCCAACTCACGAGCAATGGCGACGACGATACCGCCTTTGGCGGTCCCGTCGAGTTTGGTCAAAGCGATGCCGGAGACCTGGCAGCTCTCCATGAAAAGACGTGCCTGGGACAACGCGTTTTGGCCAGTTCCGGCGTCGATCACAAGCAGCACCTCGTGCGGCGCACTGTCATCGAGCTTGCCAACCACACGATGGATCTTGGTCAGTTCCTCCATCAGGTTGGCTTTGCTCTGCAAGCGGCCGGCCGTATCGGCAATCAGCACATCGATGTCCCGGCTCTTTGCCGCCGAGAACGCATCGTAGATGACCGATGCGCTGTCTGCGCCCGTGCCCTGGCTCACGACGGGTACATTGTTGCGATCGCCCCACACCTGGAGTTGCTCGACCGCCGCCGCGCGATAAGTGTCACCGGCCGCGAGCAGAACCGATCTGCCCGCCGCACTGAAGTTGCGCGCGAGTTTGCCGGCAGTCGTGGTCTTGCCAGCGCCGTTGACGCCGACCATCAAAATGACAAAGGGCGACGCGACGCTCACGTCCAGCGGCGCTTCGCTCGCCTGCAGAATTTGCTGAATGTGCTCACGCAAATGGGCAAAGAGCGCACCGGCGTTCGCCAACTCGCGCCGTTTCACGCGTCGTGTCAGATCATCGATAATGATCGTTGTTGCAGTGACGCCGACATCCGCGATCAGGAGTGACGTCTCAATCTCTTCAAGGACCGACTCATCGATGACTTTCTCACCCAGAACCAGCTTGGCGATCCCATCGGTGAGACTCTCGCGCGTCTTCCTGAGCCCCGCCGAAATGCGTGAAAAGAAACCGCTCTTCGGTTTCTCGTTATCGTCGGACACGGTCGCTCCCTTGTCTCATCGCTCGATCTTGAAAATTCGGCGGTGGCATCTTGCGTAGGCAACGCAGCCCCTCGCGACGCGCGATAGCGTCTCGCCAACCCCTGCCTCGCTCGCGATTACTGCGTCGTCGGGCGCCCGATCCCACGCCCGTGAGAGCCCGCAGCAGCGGACTGTCCCGAAACCAACAACACCAACACCGACAACTACCGCTCATACTGATACTCACACTCGCCGAGCTATTCCTGATTCGACTTCCCCGACAGCGCACCGAACAGTTCAATAAAGGCGCAGGGGCTCGATGAAGCAGCGCAACCTGCGGATTATCGGAGGAAACTGGCGCGGCCGCAAAGTCTCTTTTGCAGATCGAGCCGAAATCCGGCCGACACCGAACCGGGTACGCGAAACACTGTTCAACTGGTTGGCTCCGTACATTCGGGGGCGCAGGTGTCTCGAACCATTTGCTGGCAGCGGCATCCTGTCGATGGAGGCATTGTCCCGCGGCGCGGCCAGCGTAACCGTCCTCGACCGGGATGCGCCGACCCTTCGCCATTGCCAGGCAGAGTTTGAACGCTTCGCGGACGCCGCCCGGTACCGATGTATCCGCGCGGATGCTTCTCGCTGGCTGGCACGCTGCAACGAGCCCGCGTTTGATCTCGTCTTTCTGGATCCGCCGTTTGCGAGCGGCATTTTGCCATCAGTATGCGCGCAACTGGTTGAACGCGAATTATTGACCCCGGACGGACTCCTCTACCTCGAGACCTCAAGCGGTCCTGATGTGGACGTCGAGCGTCGCTTTGAAGTCGTCAAAGCGGGTGCGGCGGGCGACGTTCGCTATGGCCTCTGGCGCTTAAGGGACCTCTAATACGCTCGGTGGCAGACGTTGGCGGCCCTCATGTATGATGGCCGCCTTTTTGGCTGTCCCAACACAAAAATCTCATGGCTACAGTACTCTATCCAGGCACTTTCAACCCGATTCACAACGGCCACGTGGATCTCGCACATAGAGCCGCTACGATCTTTGACGATGTCATTATGGGGGTTGCGACGTCACCGCACAAAAATCCGACGCTGCTGGAGCGTCGGGTTGGGCTTGCCACAGAGGTCCTCTCCGGCATTCCCAACGTCACGGTCCAGGGCTTTACGTCGCTAACCGTCGAATTCGCGAAGGAGATAGGTGCCGGTGTCATCCTGAAAGGGATCCGGACGGTCACCGACTTTGAATATGAGTTTCAGATGCTGAACATGAACAGGGCGCTCATGCCTGGCCTTGAGACGATCTTTCTCGCGCCATCTGAGGAGTTCTCGTACATCTCATCCAGTCTGGTCCGCCAGATCGCGCAATACGGTGGGGATGTCAGAAAATTCGTTCCGCCCGCCGTCGTCGAAGCACTCGCAAACGGCTACCTGGACCAGGCTTAACGCCCGGCGGCCTAGCCCCTGGCGCATCCCGTAACGGAAAATGTCATGATGAGATCGCGATAGCGAGATCGCCCGATAAAAAGATCTCAAACGCGTCCGAAGGCTCAGACGCCTTGCCGCGATTATTAACGCTTTCTGAAGATTCCGAGTCGCTCTTTGACGCCGCCGTCCGTCGCTTCATCTTCAATCGTGTCACTTGCCGTTGCGGTCTCAACGACTCGCCCAAGACGGCCAACCCGGCGATAGCCGAGACACCGCACGAAG
>CAVOBC010000088.1:0-14765 GCA_963693635.1 Gammaproteobacteria bacterium
GCAGCGGGCGGACGCGCTTGACGATATGCTGCCCATGCAGCGCGCAGACTTCATCGAGCTGTTTGAGACGATGCAGGGGCGCCCGGTCACCGTTCGCCTGCTTGACGCGCCATTGCATGAATTCCTGCCGAAGACGGATGCCGAGGTTCGGGAGACGGCCAAGGACCTTGGGCTCAGCCTTGCGCGACTGCAGCGCGAACTCGTGAGCATGGAAGAACACAATCCGATGCTCGGCCACCGGGGTTGCCGGCTCGCGGTCACGTGGCCTGAGATTTACGCGATGCAGGTCCGGGCGATCGCTGAGGCCGCGCTAGCGCTTGCTGCTGATGGCGTTAAGGTGATGCCCGAGATCATGATTCCACTCATCGCAACCGAAACTGAACTCGCGATGCTTCGGCGAGAAGCGGAAGTAACGATCAAGGGCGTCAAGAAGCAGTTTCGGGGCGTCAGACTGCGGTTTCCGATCGGAACCATGATCGAAGTGCCGCGTGCCGCGCTAACAGCCGACAGCATTGCCGAACACGCCGATTTCTTCTCGTTTGGCACCAACGATCTGACCCAGACGGGCTACGCGTTGTCCCGCGACGATGCCGGCCGCTTCCTGCCCGAATATATTGAGCGCGGTCTGATCAAGGACAATCCATTCGCGACCATCGATGAACAGGGTATCGGTCGACTCGTCGTGCTCGGCACGGAACTCGGGCGCCAGACAAAACCGTCGCTCGAGGTTGGCGTATGTGGTGAGCACGGCGGTGATCCGGCGAGTGTTGTCTTCTTCGCCCGGACGGGACTCGACTACGTTTCCTGCTCGCCGTACCGCATACCCATCGCGCGTCTGGCCGCGGCCCAGGCCGAGATTCTCAGTGCTTGAACATTAATCATGGTGGCGCAACGCTGGGTGCGCCCGTTTTCGACCGAACCGGGACACTGGAAGCAGCAACTTCCGGGCAAGGCGCTGAAAATCGCGGCTCGTGGCGATGTCGAGGCGCTGCGCGCGGATTCGCCGCAGTCGCTTAACCAGCCGGGCAGCCATGGTCGCACGTTGCTGTGGGAGGCCGTGTGCAAGGGCCGGGAAGACGCGGTGCGTCTGTTGCTCGACGCCGGTGCGGACCCGGCGCTCACCGGTTGTTACAACAGCGAATCACACGTCCAGCTCGATGCGTTGGCGTGCGCGCGTCACTACCGGCACCCGGTGGTCCACGAATTGCTTGCGAGCCTGTCTGTTACTCAGGACGCCTTCCGCCTCGCATTCATGGGGGACGAAGCCGCCGTCATGCGACACATCGGGCCCGGCGCGCTGGATCTTGAAGACCCCGGCGATGAGATCTACTACATGCCGCTTGTGGCCTTCGCGGTCGCCGGTGGTCACGTTGACTTTGCCCGGCAGTTGGCATCGCGCACAGAACTCGCGCAATACAGCAATCAGCTCGGCTTTCTCTGCGGCCTCGGTGATCGGCAAGACCTGCTCGATGTGCTCATCGATGCCGGCGTGGACCCGCGCGAGATCGACGCGGCCGCGTTTGTCGCCTCCCGCACGCTCGCATTCTGCGCCCGGTTGATCGACGTCGGCACGCCCGTCAACGAGCCCGCCGAGAACGGCTTCACGCCGCTTCTGTATTGCTGCCGGGCGGACAAGGGCAAGAAGCATGACCGCGTGCAACTGCTGCTCGACGCGGGGGCGGACGTCAACGCACGCGGCCCGGGCGGCGAGACGGCGCTGCATCTTGCGGCGCGCTCGCCCGGGCTCGTGGCGCTGTTGATGCGTCACGGTGCAGACGCAGAGGCGCGCGACGACGACGGGAAACGGTGGGACGAGGCCTGATGCTGGTGGACCTCGTTTGGAAGTTGCCTATGCGCGGCCTCGCAATTCAACCCGTCGCAAACGAATCAGATGGTTATGTAATCCGTTGCGATCAGTCCCGGCGTGACTGTGGTGCCGACTACGGAGACCACAGCCATGGCGGTAGCAATTGTAAAAATCATCGGCTCATTCCTCGCCTCGTATCAGTGTTTGATCGAGGTTGACCATAGGCTCGCTTGCGGCGGTCGACATGGACGTGGATCAAGCCCGTTGCGGACTTCTGATCCAGGTCCCGATGATCAGGGTTCGGTGTCAAATGTTGGCCGATCGGGGAACGGCAGCACGACGTATCCCTGCGCCTGATCGACGTGCAGCTTCTTGTAGAACATCGGGTGAATGACGCAGTCCGAGTGGTCATTCAGTGGCAAGCGTTCCTCCATCGAATACTCGAAGTCGGCCTCGATGATCCCGCTCTTGTCGTTGCGGTTACGCGCGACGCCGACGATGCCAAGTTCCGAGACCAGCCGCTTGAAGTTGGCGGGGGAATAGTTGCCCTGCCATTCGGACGCGGACTTGCGCGCGACCTTGTCGAGCAGGTTGCCATCAAATTGCATCGGCACGCCGCGGAGCGCATCGATGATCAGCGCGACGTTCGGGTAGATCTCCGAGTAAGAGTTGAGCACCTCGTCGGCAAGGCGCCGCTGGCCGTCGCTGATCGCTTTGACCACGAGTTGCCCGTCCATCCGCGGAAAACGCCCGGACCGGATCGCAAGCCGTGCGATCTGGTTGCACAGGATGACCAGTTGTCGTGGGCGCATCTGGATATGGCGCAGCACGTAGGGAAACGCCCGCTCATGGCGACCGAATTCGTTGGTGAGGGTCTCGCCGAAATAGGGCACCCAGCGGTGGGCATGTACCTCGTCGAAGTTCCGCCAGTCAATGTCCTTGTCATAGGGCGCGGGGAGCATCTTGCGATGGGCGAGGTAACTGTCGAGTCGCCAGCAGACAAGGCGCATCAGGTCGCGCGGGCGCCAGGTGAGATATAGCTCGTTGCGGATGAACTTGCTGGTATTGGAGACCGCCGATTCCTTGATGTGCGGGAACACCTCGGCCGACAGGAACGCCTTCACGTGCACGCCTCGCGCGGCGTAGAGGATATTGAAGTTGCTCGCGCATTCGACCAGTGCCGCGGTCAGTGCCATGAGCGGCTCGTTGGTCCGGTCGTACTTTTCAAGGGTGTCCACGGCAACGATCACGGGTACCTGGCTGGTGGTCGTGAGGGTCCTTGTCTGCGCGTTGTCGAACGTCGGGCTGTTCAGGAACTGTTTGATGAGTTCCGAGTGGCCGGAGTCTTCCGATAGTGTCGCGCGCAGCACCTGGTTTGCCGCGTCAGCACCGCGCTGGCAGACGGCATCGCCGGTCGCGTTGAAGATCAGCGACCAAACCAGCACGGCCCAGATATCCACCAGGGCCGGCGTTGCCATGCTCGTCGAATAGTAGACGCGCTCGGCGATCTTGAGCAGCAACTCGTGTTGATGTGCTTCGTTGACGTCGATGCAGCGCGCATTTTGCAGTCGCGTCTGGAACGCAAAGTAGTGCGCAAGTGATGACTTGCCGCAGCCGCGGCGGCCAACGATGAGATAGGTGTCGGGGTCGATCGCGTCCAGGTTGAAGGGTGTCTCTTCAAAGTAGAATGCCGGATAGTCTTCCCGCAGCAGCGCGACTTCATACTCACAGGACTCTTCGCCGAAGGGCTGGTTCAGTTCGTGACGTTTGGGCGCATCGGCGACGACGAGTTTGACCGTTGGCTGGGTTGCCTGCAGGGGTGGCGTCGGTCGGGTGAAGCCGCCGGGACCGCCGAGCAGCGCGTCGATGCCGGCAAGGAGGCGCGGCAGGGATGCAGCGACGTCGGATGGCGATATGGGGATCGACGCGGCCGCGCCTATGGCCTCACGCCACTCGGGCTGCGCCTGGAACTGGGTGTGGGTGACTCCGAGCAGGACGGGCACGAAGGCTTTTTCTGACTCGTGGCCCCGAATGACCTCCTTGGTCACCTGATGGGACGCCATGGAGTCGACAGAAATCAGCAACACGATAACCTCGCACTCGTCGATCGCGCGTCCGATTTGTAGCAGATACGAGACGCCGGGTAGGCTATCACGCTGATAGTACCAGGCGCCGATGCCGCGCGAAGCCAGCGCGTCGGCTATCGCGTCGGCAATGGCCGCGTCTTCTTCGGCATAGCTGATGAACACGTCGTTCATTGTTGGTCGCTCAGTTCGTCCGTCAAAGTTCGTCCGTCAAAGTTCGTCCGTCAAAGGTTGGTCGGTCAAGGCTGGTCGGTCAAGGTTGGTCCGTCAAAGGTTGGTCGGTCAAAGGTTGGTCGGTCAAAAAGCTGGTCAGTGAAGCTGATCGATCAAAAACCGGTTGGTTAAAAACCCGTCGTTAGAAACTTCAGCATCCCCATTGAAGGGAGAGAGCGGAAATGAGGGCCAGGCTTGTACGCGGTGAGAGAGCGCGGCACATCGGCAACTGTTCCTGGGGAGCCGGATGGTTCGATCAGCAGCGGGCTGAACCTAGCGGCTCGCAGGGTGATGGTCAAGGACGAGGCGACGTGGTTGGTTATCTCATAGCCTCCTCTCAGGTTCATGATAAAGCGTTCTCACTCACGCTTCGCTCTCACTGTCGAGTCGTGCTCTGTTGAAGGGCCGACTTCATCATCGTTATTCCGGGTCAGGCCGCGGTCCCACTGCCGATAAATCAACGGTTTACGTCGTCGATTTGAGCCGTTTCGTTCAGGACAGGCCGCGCCTCGGCCTTGAGATGGGGCTTATCCGCCTCGGGGTCAGATATTGACTCCCCGTTGCTGTCATCCTGGAACTGAAGCTCGTGCAGCGTGTGATAGATGCCCCTTTGCGCCAGCAATTCGTCGTGCGTGCCCAACTCTTTGACGAGTCCGTGGTGCAGCACCAGGATGCGGTCGCACTCGCGGATCGTCTGCAATCGGTGGGCGATGATGATGGAGCTACGTCCTTCTGTGAGCTTGTGCAGCGCGTCCTGAATGATCATCTCTGTCGCAGTATCAATGCTCGCGGTAGCCTCGTCGAGGACGAGCAACTCGGGGTCTGCGGCCAGGACCCGGGCGAAGGCAAGTAATTGTCGCTGGCCCTGCGAGAGACTGCGTCCGCGTTCACCGAGCTCGCTGTCGTATCCGGCAGGAAGATTGCTGATGAATGCATGGGCGTTGACCATGCGCGCGGCCCACTCGGCGCGTTCATTGGAAATCGCGGGATCGTTCAATGTGATGTTGTTGCGAACCGTCCCCGAGAAGATGTGAAAATCCTGCAGCACAACGCCCACGCGTTTGCGCAACTCATGACTTGCGATCCGGTTTACGTCGATGCCGTCAACAAAGATCATGTTGTCAGCGAAGTCGTAGAAACGTACCAACAGGCGAATGATGGTGCTCTTGCCGGAGCCGGTGGGGCCAACAATCGCGAGCTTCTCACCTGGCTTGATGCTGAACGACACGTCTTTGAGAATCAGTTCATCGGGGTAATACCCAAAGCGCACCTTGCGGAACTCCACTGCGCCGGACAGGCGGGCGGGCAGAACGGCGGGCTCGGTGGGCTCGAAGAGCCGCTCGTCCCAGTCGAGTGCCTGAAAGATCCGCTCGCCGGACGCCATCGAACGAAACAGGGTATTGAACTGCTGACCGAGCGCAACAATCGGCTGGATCATCATGTTGACGAGCTGCGTGAAGAGGATCATCGCGCCCAGCGAGATCTCATTGGCCATAACCGCGCCGCCGCCGTACCAGATGATGCCCGCAACCGCCACGCTCGCGAGGCTGTTGTTAAATGTCTCGTAGACCACCTCGTAGTTGATGGCCTTGAGCTCCCAGAAGCGGTTGGTCTGGTTGTGTTCGGCATACTGGGCGATGTTGGTCTGTTCGCGACCGGACAATTGCACGACATCGATGCCCGACAGATCTTCCTGCATGTATTGATTGAGCGACGAGACAGAATCGCGGATCACGCGGAAGATCTGGCGCATCAGGTGGCGGAAGATCCAGGTGCCGACCGCGGCGGCTGGCAGCGTGAGCGCGACGATTCCGGTTAGCTCTGCACTGATGTGCAGCATGAGAAAGAGCGCAAGAAAAAACGGCACAAACTCGCCAGCGAGCATGCCGAAACCGGTCAGCAGCGAGAACAGATTCTCCACATCGTTGCTGACGCGGGTCATCACGCGCCCGACGGCCACGTTGTCGTAAAAGGAGATGGGCTTGTGTTCGAGGGATGCAAAAAGATCGAGTCGCAGGTCGCGGAGCGCCTTCAGGGAACAGTTTGCGAGGGTGAGCTGATGGCCGAACATGAAGAGCGCCTGCAACAGCACGAGCGCGATGTAGAGGATTCCGGCAGCGGACAGCATCGAGACATCAAGGGTGGCATTCAGCCACTCGGCTGCTCCGATCAAGCCGTAGTCAGGCAGGTCGGAGTTGGTCTGGTCGGGTTTCAGAATCGTGTCGATGATCACGCGGCCGGTGATGACTGGCATCAGCACAGACATTGCCGCCGCGACCACGACGAGTGAGATGCTGGCGATCGCCGTCGCGCGGTACGGTCGCAACCAGCCGAGCAGGCGGCCGAAGAGGCGAGCGTTCATGGCCTGGTGAGTGAGTTCAACATCGAAGGCTGAGTAGTTATGTGGCGCGGCGCTGCTCATCCGTCCACCCCAGCCGCTTCGATGTCATCGAGGTCGCGGCTCTCATCGTGAAGATCCGCGAGCAGGCGCGCTTTACGTGCCCGGCTCTTGTCCTGGTCGCTCTGCACGGCGGCGAGATCAGCGTAGTAGCCGCCAAGGGACATGAGCTCATCGTGGCTGCCCGACTCGATGATGGACCCGCCGTCCAGTATCAATATGCGATCGGCGTGGCGTGCTGTTGAGACCCGATGGGAGATCAGCAGCGTGGTCCGGCCGGTGCGCATTCGCGCCAGCCCGGACAAAATACGCTCTTCTGTTTCCGTGTCGACGGCAGAAAAGCAGTCGTCGAGCAGCAGGATGGGCGCGTCCCGTACGAGACCCCGCGCGAGCGTCGCCCGCTGCTTCTGACCACCGGACAGGGTCTGGCCACGTTCGCCTACCATCGTGTCTAGCCCCTGCGCGAAGTCGTTGATAGCATCGGACAGTCCGGCCGCGTCAGCGGCGTTGAGCAGCAGCGCGTCGTCACGTCCCGGTTCATCGTAGGTGAGGTTCTCGCGGAGCGTGGTTGAGAACAGGAACGGGTCTTGTGGCACGAGATTGGCGATGCCGCGAAGGTTGCGGATCGGATAGTCGACGATGTCGCGTCCATCGATGAACACGGTTCCCCGGGGCGTATCGACGAGGCGCACGACCGACTTCAGGACGGTCGATTTGCCGGAGCCCACACGACCCAGAATGGCGATGGTCTCACCGGCGACAACATTGAGGTCGATGTCCCGGATGGTCGGGGCCTGGCCGCCCGGGTGGAAGAACGTGAGATGGCGAAACTCAATGTGACCTCTGATGGTCGATGGTGCGACCACGTCAGCGTCTGTGTTGTCTTCGATCTCGGGCTCGTAATTGAGCACTTCGAAGATGCGTTGGGCACCGGCGGCGGCGGCTGTGAACATCGACAGCGACCCGCCAATCATGCGCACGGGCCACACCACCATCATCATGTACGAGAAGAACGCCATGAATGTGCCGAGTGTAATCTCGCCGTTCATCACAAGGGTGCCGCCATAGAAGATGATGATGACCGGAGAGATGGTGGTCATGAGTGGCATGATCAACTGAATCCAGGCGTTGTACCGGGTTTGGCGATAGACCATCTGCGCGTAGTGTGTGCTCACCTCGCTGAAACGGCTGATCTCCTGCGCCTCGGTTGCCATCGCCTGGATGGTGCGGATACCGTTCAGATTCTCCTGAGTGAAAGCCGTGACTGCGGCCATGGCCTCCTGCTGGTTCCGGTAGAAGGGGAACATCCTGCGTGCGGCGACAAAGCCAAAAACAGCCACAAAGGGCAGCGGCAGAACAACCCAGGCGGTGAGCTTGGGAGAGAGACCGATCATGAAGTAGACCGCCGTCGCGATCGTGAAGACAAAGAGAATGATATTGACCCACGCAAACGAGACGACCATGCGGACCATGTTGATGTCATTGATCGTGCGGGACATCAGATCGCCGGTGCTGAACTCGCCGAAAAATGCGGGTCCCTGAAACTGGATGTGGTTGAACATGCGTTTGCGCAGGTCATAGGCAACCGAGGTCGAGACGCGTCGCATGACCCGGCGGGATATCACGAAGAGCATGAAGCGGCAGAGGACGATCGCGATGATGGCGAGCGCCGGCACCCGCACGTTGACCGGCAAGCTATCGTCGGCGAGGCTGTCGATTGCATCCTTCATCAGGAGCGGAACGTAGTTGTCGAGGATGCGTGTGACCAGCAGGCCAAAGATCGCGATCCCGAGCACCCAACCGTAACGGCGGAAGTAGGTGCCGAGATTCTTAAGGTGGCCCAGGTGCTTGAACGATGATCGTTCGCGCCTGGGCGCGGTGCTGACGTAATTCACGGATGAGCAACCTGTTTCGGTACGCTGCGAGGCGAAACTTGCCGCTCGGGAAACCGTGAGGCTAAGAGCAAGCGGACCCTGATGCACGCCACGCGATGACTGTCATGTGATAGGCATCAAAAGGGAGTCAGCGCGTGAGTTTAGCAGATTCCGACCGCGCCTTTACGCGACCTGACAGGCTGTGAAGATTGAACGTTTGGGTCTCGCGAGGTCCCGGTGCGGCTTTGTTGACTCGATATCGAGGCGGGCGATGCAACGACTTCTGTGAGACCTAAGCCCCTTGCATCAACCGGAGCGCAACGTAAGGCACGACATTCAGCACGACGCACCATCGGAAGAACGTCGTAACAAGATCGAGTGTTGTCTTGATGTCATACCTTCGTCGAACTAAAGCGATATGCTGCCGTGAGTTCCCTGAGCGACAGCGCGGTAATCCGGCACCGTGAGATGCTGATAGAGATGGAACCCCGCAAGACGCCCGAATGCGCGCGCTCGCGTTCGAACCCGTCAGGTTGTTGCCGTTATCCGGCGTTCCTGGAAAGAAACCCCAGTATCACCTGCTCCACGAGATCGGAGATTGCGGGGACGTAGACGAGGGTTGCGGCAAGAACGACCGCGATCAAGCCGCAGAGCAGTGCGTAGTTTCTGGTTTTCATGGGTGCGCTCCATTGCGGGGGGCCAACTCGAATATCCACGTGTCACCGTCAGTCACGCTTTTCTCAATGGCGGCGACGGCCGCTGGCGAGTCCCCTCCCCCGTATTTCTGTGCAAGTTTCGTGGCGACGCCGCCGAGGGCGTCGCCACCGGTGAGGCGAATCATCTGGCGTTCGTATCGCACCCCGTTAATGCGAGCCACAGCGAGCCCATCACCGGCATCTGCCTCGAAAGCCCAGTCTTTCCAGAGGCGGCCGAGGAATGACCGCATGTACCCGGAGGGAACGTACACCTTGCCGCCGCTCTCCATGATAAAAATGGTCCTCGAAGAAAGGGGCTCTACTGATTGCAGTTCGATGGTAGGGACGTCGTCAGTAAAGGACCAGTCGGGCTCAGACCCTGTGTGGAGCTCGCCAGACACGAGTTCGCCGCCGGGGAAGAGGATGGATGGCCCGTCCGCGCCCCGTTTGTGGATCTTGAGCGTGACCATCGTCACCGTGGGAATCAACACGATTACACCGATCACCTGCAGTACGATTCGTAACATTAATCCTCCGCTCGGTTTTCTGCGCCACGGGTTCGTCGCATCAGGATCACCTTTGTCTGGGTCCGGCTGAGTAGCCAGGTCGGGAAGCGTAAAACCGCGTGTGGATCATGGGGCGCGCCTCGACCTGGTTGACTCGACCTCTGGCCATGTACGGCCATAGTTTGGACATGTTACGGCGTAAGGCCTGCCTCGGATAGTGCAATGACACCGATCGGTGTATCGTCGGCGGCGCTGTAACCAGTGCTGATGCAGCGGCGGCGCGGCAGACGGCAGGAGAACGCGATGAACACGGACTGGCAATTCGGCAACGAGCAGTTCCCCGATCCTCGACGTACGACCCGGCGTGGGTGATCGCAAATCAGATGGGGCCAAGCGCGCTGTGGCTGACCGAGTTCCTGTGTGAAGAACTGCAACTCTTGCCGGGTATGCGCGTGCTTGATCTGGGCTGCGGCGAGGCGTTGAGTCCAGTTTTCCTTGCCCGCGAGTACGGCGTCCAGATGTGGGCGACCGACATCTGGATCTCGGCGACCGACAACGCTGCACGCATAGACGCAGAGGGCTTGCAGGACGTCGTCTTCCCGCTCCGTGCGGATGCGCGCTCGTTGCCGTTTGCCGACAGCTTCTTCGACGCCGTTGTTTCGATTGACGCCTTTGAGTATTTCGGTACTGACGCCACCTTCCTGCCGGGATTGGCGAGATTGGTGAAGCCGAAGGGCGCGGTGGGGGTGGTTAACGCTGGCGTCTTGCGGGAGATCGAGCAGATGCCAGACGACTGGCCGTCTGATTTCAGCGGTTTCCACACCGCGGCGTGGTGGCATCGGCACTGGGCGCTGTCGCGTGCGTTGGACGTCGTCGTCGCTGATGATCTGCCGCGGGCGCGTGAGCACTGGCTCGCGTGGAACCGCATTCTGGGTGACAATTACGATGCGTGCCTGCGGGCGCCAATCTCAGCATCCACCGGATCATCGGCACGCTACGTGCGGTTGGCGCCTAGCGCGGCGTATCGCCTGCAATCGTCAACCGGTGCATGTGGCGGCGCTCGCCGGGATAGTCGTTGAGTGCATAGTGGCTGACGCAGCGATTGTCCCAGAACGCCATCGACCCTGGTGCCCAGTGGAAGCGCGTGGTGAAAACCGGTTGGGTCATGTGCGCCTGCAGCCAGTCGAGCAGCGGTTCGCTCTCGCGCGGGGTCATCCCTTCAAAGTTGATCGTGTGTTCCCGGCTGAAATACAGGCACTGCTCACCGGACTCGGGGTGAGTGCGCACGAGTGGATGTACGGGCGAGGTGTTCAATACATCCTCGTCGCTGCGCGAGGGCATCGAACGATTGCCTGCACGCGGGCGATTCGACGACTCGGCGCTGCCGCTGCGATGGGCAACCGCTCTTGATACGTGACGCACGTTGTACTCGACGCTGAGCGTGCTCAGCATCGCCTGCATGCGGGGGCTCAATGCACGGTACGCGAGGACCCCGTCCGCGAACAAGGTGTCACCGCCGCGTGACGGCACTTCGATGGCATAGAGCATTGTGCCGAGTGGCGGCTCCGGGCGGTAGATGAGATCCGTATGCCAGCCACCGCCGAAATTCGACACATCGTCCGGCTCCTTGATGACCGGAATGACCTTCGGATGATCCGGCAGTGGGGCGACCAACGGGTAGTCTTCGAGGACCCCAAAACGCTTGCCGAAATCCACCTGCGACGACGGGTCGAGGGACTGGTCACGAAAGAAGACGACGTGATGCGTCAGCAGGGCATCTCGGATCTCGGCGATGAGGTCATCACTCAACTCGGCTCGAAGATCGATGCCAGAAACCTCGGCTCCGAGCGCACCGGCAAATGGTTCAATATGAATCTGTGTCATGGCGCGGATCTCCGGAAGGCAAGGAGCGATGTTAACGCGTCTGTGGCGGGGAGGCTCGTCCCCGCGAACGCCTGGTTGCTGCGGTGGTGTCAAGGCGCACGAAGCGCGGTATTGTCGCCTTGTGCTCGGATATCGGGGCAGAGGGTCCGGTTGCAGCTCCGATCACAGGCCCGATCATAGTTCCGATCACAGGTCGATTCGAAGACGCGATCAACAAACAACGATGAGGAAACAGATGACGCGGATGAAGATTGTTGGATTGTCCCTGGGCGGCGCGGTCGCTGTGACGGTGTTGGTAGCGGCTGCATTCGTGTGGCGGACCACGCGACCGGTTGATTACACCGTCGCACATGGGGACCAATGCCTTGCTGAACCCCAGGGCGCGTACCAGCGCTGCTGGGACATTTTTGCACCCGCCGCATGGTCGGGCAGCAATGTGCCCCTGTTGATTGACCTGCACGGCTACACCGGCAACAAGACCAATATGCGCAGTATTTCGGGATTTGAAGCCATCGCGCAGCGTGAAGGCATCGTCGCGGTTTGGCCGCAGGGGATTGATCGGAGCTGGAACGCGGGTGGCGTGCAGTGGGTGTCGGCCGAGGAGGTGAACGACGTGGCCGGTATGGGTTGTTGCGGTCGCGCGCTCTTCGAAGACATCGACGATATCGCCTTCATTCGTCAGATGGTGGCGCAGTTGTCCGCGCAGTACCCCATCGATGAGTCGCGCATTTATGTCACCGGTCTTTCGAACGGTTGCGCGATGACCCAACGCCTCGCCGCAGAAGCGAGCGACCTCTTTGCCGGCGCCGCGTGCATGTCGATGTATCTTCTGAGTGACACGCCAGCATCGTATCGGCCGATCCCGTTCATGGAGGTGCATGGCAGCAAGGACGAGATCGTGCCGTACGAGCCGGGTAATTGGCCGGGCGCAGAAGACAACTTCCGGGCCTGGGGCGAGCGCAACGGCTGCACCGGGCAGATCGAGGAAACCTGGCGGCAGGCTGACCATTTCACGCAACAGTTCACTGGCTGCGTGGATGACGCGGATGTAGCTCTTTTGACGGTCGCCGGTGCCGGCCATCTGCCCTATCGCGGCATCGATTCACTTGAACTCGACACCACAGAGATGGTCTGGGAGTTCCTGACCGCACGCTGAGTGCTCGGACGGGGCACCTGCTCACCCGCTCGTGATCGAGTTGGACCGGGCGAGCGTGGCTGGTTCTTGTCTTTAAAATGTCACCCTGACAATTTAAAGGAGTTAGTTTGCACGGAAAACTCGCATTTTCTTGCCGAAATGGGGCATCCCTGCACCGCACGGACTTAGCTGCCGGTTCGGAAGACCTGACTGGCTGGCACGTTCGCAAGACGCGTTTTGTATTCGTCCATCGTGTGCGGCCACTGGGTGACGATGAAGCCGCCCCGCGCCCGGTAGTAGCCACCACAATTGCCCTGCCACACGTCCACGGCCGCGAGGTCCTGTTGCAACGCGGTGTTGTAGGTCGCCTGGGTGTCAGGTGTGACTTCGAGCCACGTGTCACCCGTGCCATTGAGGTAGGCGATCTGGGTGATCGCAAATTCAACCTGATGTTCGATCATCTCCAGAATCGATCCGTTGTTGGTGTTCGGCCCGTACAACATGAAGAGGTTTGGAAAGCCCGATGTCGTTGTACCGAGGTGGGCCTGCGCGCCGTCTGCCCAGGCGTCATGAATCGACAGGCCGTCCCGGCCGTAGACGTCGATGCAGGAGAGATAGCGGGTGGTCTGAAAACCGGTTGCATAGATGATGGTGTCGACTTCTGTCGTTTCACCGGCGGCGGTGACACCCGTTTCGGTAATCGCATCGACACCGTCTGATACCAGTGTGACATTTTCCAGGTTGAACACCGGATAGTACAGATTCGATGAAAGCGGTCGGCGGCAGCCGAAATCCATGGATGGTGTCATGCGCGCCCGCACATCCGGGTCAGTCACGACCTCGAGATTCTCCCGACCTCGATCCTCGGCCAGCTTCAGGGCCGGTTTGTTCGAGAATGTGATGAAGCCTTCGAGCCCTTCACGGATTTCATTGCGTTGTGCGGCGGCGGCCTCATCGTCGGTGACGAAGCGGTGGATTTGCTCTTCGGTGAACGGGTCGTCGGCCTTTGGAAGTACCCATTGCGGGCGCCGTTGATAGACCGTGAGATGGGCGACGTTATCCACGATTTCAGGGATCATCTGCACTGCGCTCGCGGCAGAACCGATGACGGCGACGCGCTCCCCCGACAGATCGTGACCGTCCTTCCAGTCGCCGGTATGAAATGCTGTTCCCGCGAAGGTGTCGATGCCCGGCACGTCGGGATAATTGAGTTTGGTAAACATGCCAACGCCGCTGATGAGGAACCGTGACGTCATCAACGTGCCATCGCCAAGCAAGAGTTGCCAGCGGTTCTCGTCATCCTGCCAGCGGGCCTCAACCACTTCGGCGCCGAGGCGCACGTAGGGTGCGATCTGGTACTTGTCTACGACGCCGCGCATATACGCCAGAATCTCTGGCTGGCGCGCATAGGGGCGGCTCCAGTCCCGCTTCGGTTCGAAGGAGAACGAGTAGAGGTGTGACGGCACATCGCATTCCGCCCCGGGATACCGATTATTCCACCAGGTGCCGCCGAGGCCGCCCGCGCGTTCGAGGACCACGAAATCTGTGATGCCGGCCTCTATCAGCTTGATACTGGTGCAGATCCCGCCGGGACCAGCGCCGATGACGATGACTTCATGGTGTTGTTGGTCGTTCATGCTAACTCCGGGGACTGCGGGCAGACGAGTATACCTTCACCCGCCGCATTGGCGGATGACCTCGAATCGGACTGAGTCCTGTCGTTTGTGGGGCGGCGCTTCCAGCACAAGTCGAGGCAGGCGTGTCGACCAGGGCAGACAGGTGCGACGGCATTTGGTTCAATGGTGGCACTTCCGGATCAACACAAGGACTCGCTTGGCCTTACACCACGATGCGTTTCCCGAGATAGACCGCGACCTGCGTTTTTTTCCGCTGGGCGTCGAGTCGCCCTCTGTGTTGACGCGCACTCAGATCGATCAATATAACGCCCAGGGTTACCTCGCCCCGATTCGGGTCTTCGACCCCACAGAGATGAAAACGATCCGCGATTACGTTGACGACCTGCTCGATCGGGCGATGGCCGCCGGGTGGGGCAATTACGAGCTGATCGACTGGCACAATCACTGCGAAGGGCTCTATGAACTCGTTACCCATGCGCGGGTGCTTGACGTCATCGGCGATCTGCTCGGCGAGACGTTGATCCTGCGGCGG
>CAVOBC010000089.1:0-14478 GCA_963693635.1 Gammaproteobacteria bacterium
TCTACAGTGACAGGCTCGCGCATGATGCGGTTCGCAATGGCCGTGATTTCCCGGGTAAACGTTGCGCTGAAGAGCAGTGTCTGCCGCTTCGACGGCACGTGTCGCATGATGTTGTCGATTGACGGTGCAAAACCCATGTCCAACATCCGGTCCGCTTCGTCAAGCACCAGGGTGTGCACGTCGGCGAATGACAGCGTTTCTTTGCGCAGGTGCTCCTCGATTCTGCCCGGCGTGCCGACAATGATGTGGGCACCGTGCGCGAGTGAACCGATCTGAGGGCCAATCGGAACGCCGCCGCAAAGCGTCAGTATCTTCACGTTGTGCGTGCCACGCCCAAGTCGCCGGATCTCGCTTGCCACCTGGTCGGCGAGTTCCCGCGTGGGACACAGCACCAGCGCTTGTATGCGGAACCGCTTTACGTTGAGTGATTGCAGCACGCCAAGCCCAAACGCCGCGGTCTTGCCGGTGCCGGTTTGCGCTTGGCCCAGCACATCGGAACCCGCCAGGATCGGCGGCAGACTCGCCGCCTGGATGGGCGTCATCTCAAGGTATTCGAGCGTTGTGAGGTTGGCGATCAGGTCAGCGCGCAGGGGCAGGGTGTTGAAACTTGCCATGTATTTCCCACGGGAAGGTGTTTCGAAGTGAAAGGTATATCCGGGTGCGCGAAAACGCGTGGATGCGTACGTTTAGTCCCCGATAGGAGGCGATTCGGTGGCGGAGCTTAAACCAATAGTGTTGATTCGCCGCTAGTTTTTGCCGCACGGCCCGTCAGGTTGGGGATTTGTCGTCCTCAAACCCCGCAATGGCAGATAGGGTCGAGCCGATAGCGCCGTCCCGAGTCCCTGTGGCTATCCGGCAGCGCCCGCTTTTTCTGCCTGGGTCTGTGCGTTGACGACGCCGTGCTGCATAAAGTCATCGATCATGGCCGCGAATTCGTCCGGGACGTCGCCGGGGACGCCATGGCCAACCCGGCTGAATACGTGCAGCGTCGCGTTGGGCAGTTTCTGCCAGTCGTTGACATTGGCCGTGCAGAGTCCGTCGGCAGCGCCTGCGACCATGAGCGTGGGTGTCGTCAGGGTGTCCAGTTGTGCCGTCACATCGAACTCGGCCATCGACCGCCAGGAGTCGCTGAAATGTCCTTCAGAGACTGAGATGGCGCGATCGACATTGCGTTCGATCGACGACTCAGGGGACCGGATGCGCATTAGCGTGCGCTCTGCAATCATCCGCTTGCGCGCATTTGGCGCCGCGCGCAACTTCTGCGCCTGGTCCAGCATCGACGGGTCGACGTTGATGCCTCCGGCCGGGATAGGCGCGACCAGAACGAGCTTGTTCAGACGTTCTGCGTGGGCGACCCCGAGTTGATAGCCGACGCCGCCTCCCATGCTGTGGCCAATGTAGGTGAACCGGTCAAGTTCCAGGGCATCCGCCATCGCTACAACATCGCGCGCGTATTGCGCGATGTTGTAGCCATCCGCCGGATGCTCGCTGTCGCCCGCTCCCCGACAGTCCATGACGATGCAACGATAACGTTCGCTGAGTCTGGGTGCTATCTCGTTCAGCCACACGTCATGAGCGCCGGTGTAGCCGTGATGCATGATGATGGGCTCGCCGCTGCCAACTTCGTCCCAGAAGAGGTTGACGCCGTTCACGTTTTGCATGGGCATGTGGATGTTCCTTTTGAGGTGAGGTTAAATTTCGGGTTTGCCCGCTTTCGTGCTGCGGGCCGGTGTTGCCTGTCGATGCGGTCGCTTCGATGTCTGCGATGACGGGTGCTATCGCGGCTTTCGCGAGCGCGAGGCCAATGCCGTCGTTAGCGCTCCGTGGTCGACGCGTCGAGTGTACCGCAGGTCGGGGACGGTTGACCGGCGGCGATCGCTTGCGCTGCCCTCCCGGCGCGGGCAACCTTGCCCTCCCCCAACAGACGCAATCGGAATACCCGGTGGAAAACCCGTTACAAGAAGAAATGCAGCAGATGGAGCAGATCTACACGACGCTGATCGAGTTCTTTGTGAATTACTCGATGCAGGTGCTCGTGCCATCCTGATCCTGATTGCCGGACTGCTGGTCGCGCGCTCGGTGTCGCGGTGGGTGGTTCGCACCCTGACTCGACGAGAGTTCGACATAACAATGACCGAATTGATCGGCAGCATCGTCTTTTTCAGCGTGCTCGGCGGTTTTGCCGTCATTGCGCTCGGCAAGTTCGGTATCTCGATCACGCCGTTTGTGGCGGCACTCGGTGCTTTCGCGCTGGGGGCCGGTCTCGCGATGCAGGGAATCGTGAGCAACTATGGTGCGAGCCTGTCGATCAGGCTTCACGCGGGCGTTCGTCGTCGGCAACACCTTGATCGTGCAGGGGTGTCTGGCGTGGTGGAGCAAATCCGGTTGCCCTACACCATTCTCGTTACCGAGGACGGTGAGCAATTGATGATCCCGAATCGCGAGATCATTGGGCAGATTCTTGAGAATTCCTTTGCGGTCAGGCTGGTCGAGACCAGGATCTTGCTGCATCGCGCAACCGATCCACTGAACTCGATTGATGTACTCGCCGCGGAACTCGGGGGTCTTGATGAGTTGGCGAGCGAGCCATCGGCACAGATCGGTATCGATGAGTTCACCGAGAATGGAGTAAGGCTTTCCATTCGTTGCTGGGTGCCCACGCGTCAGTATTTCCAGGCGAAGTTTCGGGTCAATGCGCACATCTATCGGACGCTGCAATCAGCGCCGATTGAGTTGGGCACACCCCTGCAGGATGTGCGACTGCTCGCAGCGAGCTAGTTGCTGTGCCAGACGCCGAGGACTGGCAGCCAGCGGTGGGAATCGGTCACGCGTGCAGGCAAAATGCCCTGGGACCGCGAGGTGGTGAGACGGGGTGTCAGCAAGTGGAACCGTCTCGAGAAGCGTGAACAGATACCCAAACATTCACAGGTTGCTATGACACGCGATGCAAGGCGATGTCATAGCAGTGGTTATGCAGGAGCGAAGGTGCCGAAAGCGAGTGATCTCAAGCGGAGTAGTGTGGTTGCGATTGACAGTGAGCCGCACTCGGTGCGTGACATCGAGGTGCGATCACCGTCAGCGCGCGGCGCGGCCACACTTTACAAATTTACCCTCACCAACCTCATAACGGGCCGCAAGTTCAACGAAACTTTCAAGGGTGACGATTATCTTGCGGAGGCAGATGCGGAGCGGGTCGCGCTTCAGTATTCCTATCTCGATGGCAACGAGCTTATCTTCATGGACGAAGAATACGCCCAGCACGGGATGGCGCGTGACCAAATCGCCGAGCAGGCCGCCTATATCACCGATGGCATCGAAGGTATAACCGGGCTCCTGGTCGCAGGGGTGTTGCGCGCGATCGAACTACCACAGTCGGTGACTCTTGAGATTGTGGAGACGAGTCCGGCGATGAAAGGGGCGTCAGCCAACGCCAGGACCAAGCCCGCCACGTTGAATACCGGCCATGTCGTGAATGTGCCGGAGTACATCGAAACCGGCGAGAAGGTGCGCGTCAACACGGGTGACGGCAAGTTCATGTCCCGCGCCACCTGAGCTATTTACTGTCCCAAGAATTGTCATCCTGACAATTCTTGGGAGTTGGTTTGCAAGCAAGCCTCGCATGATCTTGATGAAACGAGGCCTGAAAAAAATGGCGGTGCATCCCTGCACCGCTCGCCAGTGCTCGCCCCAGAACGGAGTTCTGGGACAGGAACGAGCTAACTTACTGTTCCAAAATTGTCATCCCAACAATTCCTGGGAGTCGGTTTGCAAGATTCACTTTTCCTTCGGGTCCGGTAGGGCCGCAGCAAGCCGATCAACCAGTCGAGGAAAAGGCAGGCTTTGTATCCACACGGAGCCGTGTCCAGACAGCGTTGCGAGCACGAGTCCCTCACCGCCAAACATCATGCTGGTAAGTCCACCCGCGAGCGCGATGTCGTAGTCAATGCCTTCTGTGAAGCCAACCAGACAACCGGTGTCGAGCCGCAAGGTCTCGCCGTCAAGTTCCTTGCGTACGAGGGTTCCGCCCGCGTGAACGAAGGCGAGGCCATCGCCTGACAAGCGTTGCAGAATGAACCCCTCGCCGCCAAAGAAACCGGCCCCCAGTCGCTTGGAAAAGGCGATTCCGACCGACGTGCCGAGCGCGGCTGCGAGGAAGGCATCTTTTCTGACATATCAGGTCGCTGGTCCCGTTGCGAGGTCAATGGGAACCACCGAGCCCGGTAACGGCGCGTTAAAGGCGACCTTGCGCCGCGCCTCGCCGTCATTGGTAAAGTGGGTCATGAAGACAGACTCGTCGGTCAGCACGAGTTTGCCCGCGCCGAAGAGTTTCCCCATCAGGCCGGCCTCGGCGTCGGAACCGTCGCCCATTTTGGTCTCGAAGCTGATGTCCTGCTCCATGTAGGCCATGGCACCCGCCTCGGCGATGACGCTCTCTGATGGGTCCAGTTCAATCTCGACCATCTGGATGTCGTGGCCGATGATCTCGTAGTCAACTTCGTGGCTGCGCATGTGGTGGTTTCCTTGCCGTGAAGGGATTGTTGGTCAAAGGCTGTTTGTGACAAGACTCGAGAGAGTGCGTTCGATCGAGGGCGCATCATCATCATGGCTCGCGACATTGCTCGACGCGACATTGATGTGCGGGACGCTCGTTCGCAAAGGGCCTTATGATAGGTGAGTCAACGAAGGAGAAGCTATGAGTGACGCACAGAAAGCACGCGCCAGCGGCGTGCAAATGGTGACGTCAGGCCTGTAGACTCGAAGGCAATCAGTGGACTAATGAGGAGGACTACACATGGACTTCGGCTTTGAACGCAATCGGCCCTGCGAGCATCCGCCATCACTTGGCCAGTGGGAGTTCGGTTCCAAACCGTGGTGTGAAGCCTGTGCCGCGCAGGGCGTCAAGTTGCTCCAGGCAGCGAATCTCGACCTCGCAGGGGTTGCGTGGGCGTTCAGTGAAATTTACACGTTCTGTCCGGAGCGACTGCTCGGCGGTCGTGACGAGTCGTCGTACTACATGATGATCAAGGACGGTGTTATCTCGGGCGGGGGTGGTGCGCCGGACGAATGTCGGGCGCTGCCGGGTTTCCACGTCAAGATCCCGTGGGTCTCAATCGCGTCCCAATCCGCTGGTTACTACGGCCGCGAGGGCCAGGCCAGGCGCTCCGCGGACGAGGGAGTCATGTGGCGAGAAATCACCGATGCGGCCGGCCGGAAGAACCCGCTCGGGTTGAAAAGTGGCACGCCAGCCGTCTGGCCCAAAGCGATCGGTGCTGCACTCGGCGCTGGCGGTGAGACCGGCGGCGGCTTGCACAACATAACGGCAAGCATGTTGATTCCTTCACCGGAGGTTGCGACCTTGCCGTTGTCCCCGCATGGTGTGCCTCTCGTAGCGCAGATGACCGAAGACCAGAGGGCCGGGTTCCTGGCATTGCTCGGCCTATAGATTCAATTGTTGAACCGCTGAATTACAGACGAAGGGGCGCTGAAGTAACGCGCCGATCTAAAACAACAATATCCTTATGAGGGGACGCCAATGTTCAGGACCATTTTATTGACAGTTGTATTGCTCGCGGCACCATCGGCACTTGGCAAGCACCATGGGCAGGCCGCACCGGCCCCGGTCGACCGGGCTGAGTTTGAGTCGTGGATGGAGAAGATTTCCAACTGGAATCGCTGGGGCAAGGACGACCAACTGGGAACGCTCAATCTCATTACGCCCGCCAAGCGTCTGGAGGCAATCGCTCTCGTCAAGGAAGGTGTCACGGTTTCGCTCGCACTCGACCTCAACACCAAAGCAGATGCCATCAACACAAGCCCCTTCTCACACAAGCTGACCCTCAGTGAGTTCGCCGGACATCAGGTTGCGGGCGATGATTACGCAATTTCCTACCATGGCTTTGCACATTCGCATATGGACGGATTGCCGCATTTTTTCCACAAGGGCAAGATGTACAACGGCTACAGCGTGGACGAGGTGAAGTCTGACGGCTCGCGCAAGCTAGGCATACACAACGCGAAGGACGGGGTAGTCAGCCGCGGCATCCTCGTTGACATGCCGGCGTTCAAGGGTGTTCCGTACCTTGAGCCGGGTACTGCCATCACCGTTGCGGATCTGGAAGCGTGGGAGCGCGAGAACAAAATTCGCATTGGTAGTGGCGATGTGATGTTGCTGCGCACCGGCAGGTGGCAGCGCCAGCGTGAGAAGGGACAGTGGAATTTCCTGGAGAAAGCCGCGGGGCTGCACGCTTCCGTTGCCCTGTGGCTGAAAGAGCGCGACGTTGCCGTGATTGGCTGTGATGGCGTCAGCGACGTGATGCCTGCCAATGTCGCGGGGCTTGCCAATCCACTGCACGAACTCGTGCTGGTTGGCCTCGGTATGCCGATTCTCGATAATCTGGATCTGGGTCCTCTGGCAGAAGCTGCCCACAAACGGAAGCAGTACACGTTCTTGTTCATGGGCTCGCCCCTTCGCGTCGTCGGTGGCACCGGGTCGCCGATGAATCCGCTCGTGATGTTCTGATCAGGAGACTCTGATGTTCATCGAGATAGTCGAGTATCGCTGCGCATCTGACGCAGAGCGGGCCACTGTAGCGTCGTGGCTGGAAGCGGCGATCCCTGCGCTCAACCGTTTCGGTGTCGATCCGGTCGGGGCATTTGTGCCGGTCGATGAGCCTGCGGATGCGACGCCTGATGAGACTCCTGATAAGACGAAAGGTGCGAAGAGGGCGCTGTACGTGGTCATGCCGCACGAGACCCTCTATTCGGTGGCTTCGGTGCGCGATCAGCTAGCGAACGAGGCGTCCTTGCAGGGTGTAGAGGTCAATCTGACGAGCAGCCTCCTGCGCCCGTTCGCAGGTGCACCGACGCTTGAGAGGCCCGCCACCGGAGCGGACCGGCGTTTCCAATTGCGCATCTACGAGAGTCCAAGTGTCGTCACGGGGCAGAAAAAGATTGAGATGTTTCACAACGGTGAGCTCGACATTTTTGAGCAAGTGGGCTTGACCGCGAACTTCTTCGGCGAGTGCATCGCGGGTCCGCGCCAACCTAACCTGACGTACCTGCTGTCCTTTGAGTCGACTGCTGACCAGCGGGCCGCGTGGGGCCGCTTCATCGCGGATCCGGCATGGAAAGCGCTGTCGAGCAAACCCGAGTACCTGGACGATGTGCTGATCCGGCACATCACCAACATCGAACTGAAACCGCTGGCGGCATCCCAGCTATAGCGGTCGATCTTTCGACCACTTTTCGCCAACTCAGGAGAGTACCGATGGAGATTCATGGATCCTGCGACGAACGTTTTGCCGAGGTGCGTGAGCTCTTCGCACGAAATTTCGCTGAGGAAGGCGATGTCGGCGCGAGCTTTGCGGCCACGGTTGAGGGCGAATTCGTTGTCGATCTCTGGGGTGGTCACGCGGATGCGGCGAAAACCCGCGCGTGGGAGCAAGACACTATCGTCAACGTCTATTCTACGACCAAGACCATGTCGTTCATCTGTGCATTGGTACTTGCCGATCGTGGTCAACTTGATTTCAACGCAAAGGTGACCGACTACTGGCCCGAGTGGGGTCAAAACGGCAAGGGAGCGACCGAGGTACGCCACTTCATGAGCCACTCGGCGGCCGTACCCGGATTCGACCCGGCACTGGGGTCTGCCGCAGAACTATATGATTGGGATCTTTGTGCGGGAAACTTGGCAGCCCAGGCCCCCTGGTGGGAGATTGGCAGTCAAAGCGGTTATCACGCCATTACACAGGGCTACCTGATCGGTGAGGTCATCAGGCGGATATCCGGCAAATCCATCGGCCAGTTCTTTCGGGAGGAGATCGCGGGTCCGCTGGGCGCGGACTTCCACATCGGCATGGACGACAGTGTCTTTCCCCGGGTCGCGGAGATGATTCCGGCATCGGCACCGGCGACGGAAGCGGCTCCACCTGCGATGGATCCAAAGTCGATCATTGGCCGCGTGTTTTCAAGTGCACCGGCGGATACCGACGCAGTCAACACGCCGGAATGGCGACGAGCCGAGATTCCGGCTGCCGGCGGCCATGGGAATGCGCGGGCTGTCGTGCGCGCCCAAACGCCGCTTGCTAATCGGGGCAGCGCGTTCGGTGTTGACCTGCTCTCTGCCGAGGGTTGCGCCCGCATTCAGGAGGAACAGACTAACGGTTCTGATGCTGTCTTGATGTTGCCGCTGCGATTTGGATTGGGCTATGCCTTCCCCAATGAGGCGATGCCCATGTCACCTAACAAAGATGCGATGTTTTGGGGTGGAGCGGGCGGTTCAACGATCGTTGTCGACCAACCAGCGCGGGTCTGTCTGTCCTACGTCATGAATCAGATGAAGGCAGGTATTGTCGGTGACGTGCGTGGCGGCAGGCTGGGCAAGGCATTCTACGACGCGCTCTGAGCGCTTTGACGTCGCAGTTGGATGCGCGGGACTAAGCGGGCGCTGCCGTAACCGCCTCAGCACCAACGACGGGTGTCACGACCGGCAGCCCGGTTTCGCCGTCAAAAAAGGGATGGCGTTTGCCGTCCCCGCGCAGTCGTGCACCGAGCCCAAGCCACAGGAAGCCCAGTATTCCAGCGATCAGACGCCTGGGAGCCGGCTTGTCGTCACCCGTCGCCGAGTTTGTGAATACCACGACATCGATGGGCCCGAATGCCGGCGGGATCGCCTCTGTTGGGGTGAGACACGCGCCAAGCAGGCCGATGAACGGAAAGCGCACACCCAGTGAATTACCAAGGGGTGTATTGCAGCAACGTGCGTAGAATCGATGCAGGCCACCCTCGGTCAGTCGCAGGCATGCAAGGTAGTTAGCGCCCTTCGTAATGCTGACGTCGCCAGCAGCGACCTGAACGATCTCCGAACCGCCGTGGTCGTCCAGAATGCGTTCGGCATGGCCGAGTGCGTGGGCAAAGGCCTGGCAATCACGACAATAACAAGCGATGTGGTTGTGCCGGGTGAATGCGGTGGGCGCGAGTTCGGCTTCAAACTCACCGCAATGGCAGCGGATGCTAACGGGCGCGTTCATGTGATTCTCCCGCCGGGATGGGTTGGCATGACTGGGACGTCTGCCTGCTGGTCAGTCTACTCACTAATCGACGCATGCGTCGGTCCGATGTGTCTCAACCGGCACTAACTTGCATAATGTGATCTTCAGGAGTGGTGGGCGAGGGCTATGGAAGAAACAGACGCGACGTTGACCGGGTTGCTGGACGAAGCCGCGGGACTGCGAGCGCGACTTGCGCACGTCGAGGACAAAATCGACCGGCGGGACGTGGTCGACGAATCAAGACAGCTCGGTCGTTCGCGCGGCTACGCTGTGGCGGCGGACGGCGGTGTCGCGTCGATTAGCAAAGCCGCGACCTTGCTTGATCGATACGGATTTTGTGTCGTCGACGGCGTCATCCCGGCCCCGGTTGTGAATGC
Organism: Gammaproteobacteria bacterium; assembly: GCA_963693635.1. Taxonomy (GTDB): domain Bacteria; phylum Pseudomonadota; class Gammaproteobacteria; order Pseudomonadales; family Azotimanducaceae; genus CAVOBC01. The sequence continues at coordinate 9,431 of CAVOBC010000089.1, forward strand.
AATACGGGAAGAGGCTGACGCGGCTGAGACCCGGGTCGTCGCCAATCAAGATGCGGTTAAATCGCTCATGGAGGCGGCGTCCGCGCGCGGCGTTGATGCAGAGGCACAACTACACGGCGACCCCGCCGATCTCCCGGCGGAACTTCGGGCCGCAAGACGGCGCGGCATCCCGGCGAAGCTGGTCAACGACATCGTTTGGCTGCCGCAGTATGCGCAGCACCTCGCACACCCGGTCACCATCGGTATCGCGCGGCAGGTGCTCGACGATCATCTGCGAATCGCACAACTGCATCTTCGTCCGATTGCTGCGGATGTGGACGGCGCGCCCGGCGGGTTCGGCCCCGCTCGATTTCGTGGGCGTGCGGATACCCGCGAATGGCACACGGACTGGCCGCACGACCTGTCTGCCTACGGCGCTGGAGACCCGCGCCAGAATGCGGGGTGTATCCGGCAACCGTTTCCGGATGTTGCCATGTGTCTCGTCATGATCTGGTATCTGACCGACGTGGATGAAGATAACGCGGGTACCTGGGTCGTCCCCGGGTCGCATCGTGATCCACGAAATCCACGTGGGCCGGCCGATGGGATCAATGTAACCTCGCCGATTCCGGGGGATATGCAGGTGCGTGCAAAGGCGGGTTCTGTTTTCATCCAGGATTCCCGCACCTGGCACGCCTCGGCGATGCACAACTTCGGTGGCAGACGGGTTGCCATCGTTAATCGCTGGTGCCCGTGGTGGCTGGCGGTCGATGACTATGCACCGGGCGGCGTCCTCAACACCGTCTGCAGACCGATCACGCTCGCCGAATACCGGGCGCTCCCGCATGCGCTGCAACCGTTCATGTCGCATCTTTGCCCCGAGGTCGAGGACTCCCTGCAACAACCGGTATTGGATCGTGCCAGGGCGGCCGGCCTGCGTAATCGTTGGGGTTTTGAACAACTCAGGACGAATCCGGAGGGGGTCGCCGACGGTAACGCGCACATTAGGGTCCCGCTTCGCTAACGGTCCCATTTTTGGGACAAAGACTAGCCCGAGCGGAACAACTCGCCCATTTTTTTGCCGAGAATCATCGACGCGCCAAGGATACACGCGGCGAGGATCAGCATCCCGATCATGCCGAGCGCAGAGGCGATGAATTCGCCCGTGCCGTGTTCCAGAAAGAGCGCATAGATCGCCTTGGTCATCGGGTAGAACTTGTCCTTCATCGCCAGGATCAGGCTGTCCGACACGTCCAGCATCGCGTACGCGAAGCAGAGCAGACCGCCCGCGACGAGGTTGGCGAAGACAAGCGGCATGATGATCTTGCGAATGGTGTAGAAGCGGGAGGCGCCAAAGGTGGCGGACGCCTCTTCAAGTGCGACGTTCGTTTGCTGCAGGCCGGCCGCCGCCGAGCGGACCATGAATGGCAGTCGACGGATAGCGTAGGCGATGATCAGCAGGGGAATGGGGTTGTCGAGCGGGTCGAGGAACGTACCGGTGTAAGTCACGACGTAGCCGAACGCGAGCACGATTCCCGGCAGGGCGAGCGGCACCATAACCAGCGAGTCCAGCAGGTTAGCCATGGGGATCAGTTTGCGGACCACCACGTATGCGATGAGCAGGCCGAGGACAACGTCCAACAACATGGATGCGGTGGAGAGCAGCATGCTGTTCCTGATGCCGGTAAAGGCTAGTTCGGTCTCCAGAATGGCAAGGTAGTACTTGATGGTGTAGTGCTCGGGCATCGGCGTCATGAACCATTTGTCGCCGACGCTGACGACCATCACCGAGAAATGCGGGACGAGGGCGATCACGACGGTTGTCAGCAGTAGCAGATAAATGCCGAGCGTGCCTAGCGGCGATGGTCTGCGGATGCCGCTCGTGACGTGGCCGCGGGCCATCATTTCGTACTTCTTGCCGCCCATCAGCAATTTTGAGCCAAGGAAGATGCCAACCGTGAGCACGATCACAAAGAAGACGAGCGCAAAGCCCACGGGGTTCTCGTTAACGTCCGTCACGAGCGTGAAAATGCGCACCGGCATGGTCGCCTCGTATCCGACGAGGAGCGGTGTGCCAAGGTCGGTCAGGGCCCAGATGAAGACGATGATCGCACCGGCGAAGTATCCGGGGCGTGCGAGCGGCCAGACGATGTCCTTGAGAATTCGCCAGCGCTTAACCCCAAGGGTATTGGCCATCTCCTCGAGGCTCGGGTCGATGTTAGCGAGCGCGGCGGTCAGGTTGAGGTACATGATCGGATAGAGGTGCAGCACCTCGAGGATGACGACCGCCCAAAACACATTGCCCTCGCCGAGCCACTCGATCGGTCGGTCGATCCAGCCCCAGTCCATGAACTGGAGGTTCACCGAACCGTGGCGAGCGAAGAAGCGCAGGATGCCGATTGCACCCACGAAAGGTGGCATCACCATTGGCACCAGCAGCAAGCCCGACAAGAGTGTCTTGCCGCGGAATTCGTAGCGCGCATTGACGATGGCGAGCGGCAGGGCGAGCAGCGTCGTCAATATCGTGGTCGCGATCCCAATCGCGAGGCTGTTCCAGATAGAGGTCATCTGCAGATCGTTTGCAAACAGCAGGCGAAAATAGGCGAGTGTGAAGGTGTCCCCATTGTAGAACGCCTTGGTGACAATGACGCCGACTGGAATGACGAGAAAGAAGAGCAAAATCGCAAGCGTGAAGGCGATGGTGCCGTAGCCGACCGCAGTTGCGATGATTCGGTTGACCCGGCCAGAATCTTCGGCGCCGCCGATGGTTGAGTTCACGCTTCGTCCTGGCTCAGGTGCCGGAGGAGAGGTCATGTTCCGGTTGGAACATACGCAGGGCCGATGGCCGGACCGAACACCGCACGATGTCGTCGGGGGCGAGGTGGTGCGCCTCAACATTGAACAGGCTGGCTTTCAGTTCGGTGTCTGCGTCGTCACCCAGTCGCAGATGCTCGGTGTCGCCCAGATAGGTGAGGTGTTTCAATCTCAGGGTAAAGCCATTGACGGGATTGCCCAGCGAGGATGTCGTTGCGGGTGTGTCGTCATCAAGGTGCACGACTACCGACTCCGGCCTGACGGACAGGGTCACGGCGTCACCCGCGGCAAAGTCCTCGCCAACTTCGTCGAGTGCCCACTCGCCCAAGGCAGTTTCGACCCGCCTGTCGCCGAGGTAGGTCCCTGCGATCAGATTAGTCTCGCCGATGAATCCAGCGACAAACGGTGTCGCTGGTTTCCAGTACAGTTGACGCGGCGAATCGGTCTGCACGATCTGACCGGCTCGCTGAATTGAAACTGCGGTGCCCATGGACAGTGCTTCTTTCTGATCGTGGGTCACGTAGACGGTCGTGATCCCTGTTTGCTGGTGGATGCTCGTGATGTTGTCACGCATTTCAAGGCGCAGCTTGGCGTCGAGGTTGGATAAGGGTTCATCGAGCAACAGCACGTTGGGCCGGATGGCCATGGCACGTGCCAGTGCGACCCGTTGTTGCTGGCCGCCCGAGAGTTGGCCCGGCAAGCGTGTTGCGAATGGCTCGAGCCGGGTGTACCCGAGCACGTCGCGCACCCGATCACTCACTTCGCTGCGCGATAGTTTGCGCAGCTTCAATCCATACTCGACGTTCTGCGTCACCGTCATGTGTGGCCACAGTGCGTAGTTCTGGAAGACCATGCCGATGCCGCGATCCGCCGAGTCGACTTTGGTCACGTCCTGGTCGTCGAACAGGATGCGCCCCTGCGTGAGCGTTTCGAGACCGGCCAGCAGCCGCAGCGTCGTGGTCTTGCCGCAGCCAGAGGGCCCGAGCAGGAAATGCAGCGCCCCATCCTCAATCGTTAAACTGAGATCACGGACGGCCGTAAAGTCGCCGTACTTTTTGGTGACGCCTTCGAAGGTGACTCGCATGGTTATTCAGATTTCTTGAGTGGGCCAGCGGCGAGGGCTTTGTACTTCGCGCGCGACGCAGCAACCCAGGCGTTGATCGTCTCGTTGCGATAAACGTCGTCGCCCCAGCGCGCGGCCATCGCTTCGAGGTCAGCCTCGGTCACCGGCGGCGTGCCGATCTCGATGATCTCGTTGACACGAGGCCCACGTGCGATGATGGCCGCCCACGCAGCCTTGAGTTCACTGTGCGTGTCAATCAGGGTCGCGCCCAATAAATCATTGAAGGGACGGCGAATGGTGGAGGCCTTTTTCATGTCGAGCACAAGAAAAGCTGTCTGTTCGAACGGGTTGAAGTCGTCGGTGCGCCGACCCTCAGTTTCCTCATACGCCACGCGGTTGACGGCCATGCGACCAAGCGTTGCGTGCTTTGGCCCATCTTTGGCGCCCCGGGGCAGGATCAGGAACTTCTGGGCGCCGCTCGACAGGATGAAGCTGACGAACCGGCGGGCGACGGTCATGTTCGGCGCACCTTTCAGGATGGTCACCGGGTCTGGGTCCAGAACATTCTGCCCCGGCGGCAGCGCGAAGCCGAGGTTGTCGGCGCCCAGGTCGCCCACCTTGGCCTTGGCAAAGAAATCGATGGCCATCGCGGCTGCAGCGTCACCGGCGACGACCGCCTTGATCGGGTCAGTACTCGAATGCGTGAACCTGCGATTGTTGCCCGCGATCATCGTCAGCAATCGAAAGCCTTTCTCCCAGCCAAGGCTCTGCATGACGATGGTATTCATGGCCGCGAACGACCCCGATCGACGCGGGTCTGCCAGCATCAGGTGGCCGCGGAAACTCGGGTCAGCAAGGTCGGCCCATGTTCCCGGCGTTGGCAGATTATCAAACCGGAGGAGCGGCTTGTTGTAGAAGATGCCAAAGGAACTCATGGCAGACGCGACCCAGGTGCGAGAGTCATCAAAGAGGGGAATGCCCGCAACCTTTTCGGGCACCTGTCCGACGAGTTCTGCAGGAAGATCGTAGCGGGCAGAGAAGCCGTTGCTCGCGAGTTCGACGTGTGGCGTCGTGCCACCGCCCCAGAAGATGTCGATGCCGCTGCTTTGCGGGTTCTGTGCGAATTTTGCACGGACAAATCGCAGATCGTCAGAGGTACCACCCTGGTCGAGCCAATCAACCTCAACATCGG
>CAVOBC010000090.1:0-14438 GCA_963693635.1 Gammaproteobacteria bacterium
CTGCATTGGTCCACTTGAGCCCCATTGGCGAGCCCGCGTGCACTCATCAGGATCGCCGATGCGGCGCGATGATACTGGACGCTATTTCCCGGCCCAGATGCCGGCAGGCGAGCGGCCCCGGATGATAGCCATCGCTCGCGATCGTACGGGCATCTGGGCGTGGGGTCTCAAACCGCATTACGTTGCTTACATCTGCAAGCCACACTATGGCGTGATCCAGCAGGCGGGAACGAACCCCGGCGACGAAGCGCAGTGGCTGCGGCAACAAGGGAAAGCCATCCATCAGTGGGACCGCCAGGAAAACGATGGTGGCGTGGAAGCGCCGGGTCAACACTGCGGTTAGCGCGGCAAGTAACAATTGCCACTTGATCAGAGACGTCATCCGGGTGACGTCGTTGACGCCGACCGAGACGACCAGGTTTCGAATGCCACTTTGATACTAGACCCGGTGACTACTTCATGCAATTGCGCACGAATCGAACGGCCGAGGGGACCCGGTCGCCTTGGATGATTTCCAGCGGACGACCCATCGCTGTTTGTTACACTGGCGGCGCAACCTGAGGACCGCCCATGCCTGCTTTCAGCGCTCATCACGTCCTCTGGGACCCAATATGCAAGCGTCAGCCAATTGTCCATGGGCGTTTCTCTGCGATCACCGAAAGTACGACATGAACCTACCGTTCCCATTCGCTTTCCCGTTCCCGAGTCTTCTGCCGTGGGTCAGGTCCATCGATGGTTTTCCGCCCGGCGTTCGCTGCTTGGGCCTCCCCTGTTCCTCGGCTTCCTGTTCGCTTCTTTCCCGTTTGTTCCTTCCCCCCTGTTTTTTCCTTTCCGATCTCGTCCTTTCCAATCTCGTCCTTCTCTTGTCCAGTGTTCTCTTTTCCGGTGTTCTCTTTTCCGGTGTTCTCTATGCCGCCTCGGGCCCGGACGATGCCTACGAATACAAGCACGGCATTTCGTTCATCGAGGAACTTAAATACCCACCGGACTTCGCCCACTTTGACTACGCGAACCCGGACGCGCCGCGGGGCGGGTTTCTGCGGTACCCCGCACTTGGCTCGTTCGACAGTTTCAACAACATGCTCGACAAGGGCATGGTCGCGTCCGGTTTTGACTTCCAGGGGCCCTTCTCACTGACCTATGACTCGTTGCTCACCCATACGGTTGACGAGACGGCAAGCTACTACGGTAGGCTCGCTGAAGGCGTGTGGATCAGTCCCGATTATCGGCAGATGGCGTTCAAGCTGCGTGAGGGCGCGTACTGGCATGACGGCCAGCCGATCACGGTTGACGATGTGCTATTCACGTTCAGGACCTTCAAGGAACATGGTTCTGCCGGCATCAGGACCGCGTTGCTCGAACTGGAACAGGTGACCAGGATCGGTGAGCGGGAAATCCTGTTTGAGACTGATGGTGCCGCGGCGTCCAATCCGGTGCTGGCGTTCTCCATCGGCAGTTTCCCCATTTTGCCCGCTCATTACTGGAACAAGGCCGACAACGACATCACGAAAACGACGGTTGAACCGCCCCTTGGAAGCGGCCCCTACCGCGTGAAGACCACCGAACTGGGGCGCTTCGTCCTGTACGAACGCGAAGACGACTACTGGGGCAACGATGTGCCGGTGATGAAGGGCCGCTACAACTTCGGCCAAATCAAGGTCGACTACTTTCGTGACGAGGCGATCATGGTGGAGGCCTTAAAAGGCAATGCCATCGACATACGCCACGAGACCGTGTCAAAAGCCTGGGTCAATGAGTATGAGTTCCCGGCGCGTGACGCGGGCCTGTTCAATCGCGAACTGGTCGACATCAATCGTCCGTGGGGTATGTGGTGGCCCGTCATCTGGAACCTTGAGCACGACAAGTTCCAGGACATCCGTGTGCGGGAGGCCCTCTGGCTGCTCAATGATTTCGAGTGGGAGAATCGTGTCCTGCTCTTTGGTTTTTACCTGAACGCAGACAGCTTTTTCTTCAACTCGGAAATGGCGCAGCAGGGCGGCTTGCCAACCGGGCGCGAGCTTGAGTTGCTCTCGCGTTTTAGAGGGGCTATACCCGAGCGCGTTTTCACCCAGCCCTGGCAGAATCCGAAGACCAGCGGATACGGACAGAACCGGGACAATGTGCGACGTGCACTTGCGCTTTTCGCCGAGGCCGGGTGGGAGGTCATTGACGGTGTCATGACGAACGTGAAGACCGGGGATGTCTTCAGGATCGACTTCATCTTTGTCTCGCCAGCGCTGCTGCGCTCGAAGTTACCGTATATGAACATCCTGAACCGGGTTGGCATCGCGACGACGGCCCGGTCGCCAGAGGTGTCCAATTGGCTCCACCGCATGCGCAACGGCAAGTTTGACGGCGGCGCGGTCAACTACACACCGAGTAACTCGCCGGGCCTCGAACTTCGAGATCGGTTCAGTACCCGGTCTGCAGATCAGCCGGTGGCCAACAACTGGACGAAGATTCGAAATCCGGTGGTCGATACGTTGATTGAAGAGGTTCTCGCCGCACGTGATGCAGATGCGTTCTACGCTGCGACGCGAGCACTCGATCGCGTCCTGCTCTGGAACTTCTACTACGTCAACGACATGGCGCAGCCGGGATACCGGCTAGTCTGGTGGGATAAATTTGGTCGCCCGGACTCCGGACCCCTGCAGCGCGTGCCGTGGATTGATGTCTGGTGGTGGGACGAAGCGCGTGCTGCGCGAGTGAAAGCGGGGCTCGCGAACCTTCAGTCGGGGCAATCGCCGCAATAGAGGCATCGCCGCGTTAGAGGTAAATAGTGTGCGGAAGCAAGCGGATCCACCTGACAGTTCCTCGTCGGTCGCGATTGATCGCATCGGTGCACAAACCCGTACCCAAACCCGCGCAGAAGGGGCGTCCCAAGCCTGGCATGGAGTCTTCACGCTCGCGCTGTCGTGACGGCGACAGTGCGACGAGCCACCCGCGACGCGGTTCTGCTACCATCGACCACGCGCATCGACATACGCGTCAGGTCACCACGAGTGTGTTCGGACGGATGAGCGCATCAAAAATAACAACGGCGTCGAACAGCCGCTAAGGGGGGTCGCTCTGTGGGCCGGTACATAATCAAGCGGCTTGCGCTCATTTTGCCGACGCTTCTCGGCGTCATCATGATCAACTTCGTGATTGTGCAGTTCGCGCCGGGCGGCCCGGTGGAGCAGATCATTGCGCAGGTCACGGCTGGCAATCTCTCGACGACTTCGGGCATATCCGGTGGCGGTGACTCGGGCGTGCAAAGCAACGCGGCCGATACGGGTGCGAGCAGCCAGGACCTTGGCAGCTACGGTCTCGACCCGGCGCTGATCGCGGACCTTGAGAAACAGTTCGGGTTCGACAAACCTGCCCATGAGCGTTTTTTCAACATGGTGGTCAACTACGCGCAGTTCGACTTTGGTACCAGTTTCTTTCAGGACCGCCCGGTCCTTGAGCTAGTGGCCGAACGCATCCCGGTATCGATCTCGCTGGGTCTTTGGTCCGTGCTGTTGATCTACGGCATCTCGATCCCGCTCGGCATTGCCAAAGCGGTGCGTGATGGTTCCCGGTTCGACATCTGGACGAGTTCTGTCATCTTCGTTGGCTACGCCGTACCCGGATTCCTGTTTGCGATCATCCTGATCGTGCTGTTTGCCGGCGGCAATTACTTTGACATTTTCCCCTTGCGTGGCCTCACGTCAGACGACTGGGAGGCAATGAGCTGGCCAAATCGCATTCTCGATTACTTCTGGCATCTGGCGCTGCCCCTTGCGGCGCTGACGATCGGCGGCTTTGCGACGCTGACAATGCTCACCAAGAATTCATTCCTTGAGGAGATCAACAAGCAGTTCGTGTTGACCGCCAGGGCCAAGGGTCTGGCTGAAAATCGAGTACTCTACGGACACGTCTTCCGCAACTCGATGCTGATCGTGATCGCAGGATTCCCCAGCGCGTTCATCGGCATTTTCTATACCGGCTCGCTCTTGATCGAAGTCATTTTCTCACTGGACGGGATGGGCCTCCTTAGCTACGAAGCCTTGATCAAGCGCGACTACCCGATACTGTTTGGCACCATGTTCATCTTTACCTTGATCGGTCTCGTGATGCATCTGATCGGTGATATCACCTACACCCTGGTTGATCCAAGGATCGACTTCGAGACGAGGGAGTGAGGTTGTGAACCTGAATCCGGTCAACCGTCGCCGACTGAATCAATTCAAGGCAAATCGCCGGGGATATTACTCGTTGTGGATCTTCATGATCCTCTTCACGACATCACTCTTTGCCGAGTTTATCGCAAACAACAAGCCATTCTTGATGATGCATAACAGCGAACTCTGGTTCCCGGTCTTTTTCGTGTACACCGAGCAGGATCTGGGTGGAGAACTTCCTGTCGAAGCCCAGTACTGGGACCCGTACGTACGAGATCTGGTCGAGGCGTCCGGAGGCTGGATGATTTGGCCGATCGTTCCCTATTCGTATCACACCTCCGATCTGTATATCGAGTCTGCGGCACCGGCCGCGCCAAGCGCGCAGCACTGGCTCGGAACAGACGACGCTGGAAAAGACACCGTTGCACGACTGATCTATGGCTTCAGGCTGTCGGTTTTGTTTGGGCTGACGCTCACCCTGATGAGTTCTATTATTGGCGTCACTATCGGTGCCATGCAGGGCTACTTCGGCGGCCTCGTTGATCTCGTTGGCCAGCGCTTCGTCGAGATCTGGGCCGGGCTCCCAATCCTGCTCATGTTGATCATTCTTGCGAGCGTGGTCGAGCCCAATGTCTATTGGTTGCTCGGGATTCTGACCATGTTTAGCTGGATGCCGCTCGTTGGCGTGGTGCGTGCGGAGGTTCTGCGCACGCGCAACTTTGAATATGTGCGTGCGGCCCGGGCACTCGGCGTCAATCACCGCGATATGTTGAGGCGTCACGTACTGCCGAATGCGATGGTTGCCACGCTCACGTTCGTGCCGTTCATTCTGAGTGGTGCGGTGACGATGCTGACAGCCCTCGATTTTCTCGGATTTGGCCTGCCAGCCGGATCACCGTCGCTCGGGGAGTTGCTGGCCCAGGGTAAGGCGAATCTGCATGCGCCGTGGCTGGGGCTCACGGGCTTTATCACGCTCGCGGTGATGTTGACGTTGCTGATTTTCGTGGGGGAGGGTGTTCGCGACGCTTTTGATCCGCGCAAGACGCTTGCGGGCGAAAATCCGACCTGAGCGTCAAGGCGTGCAAATTCACGGCGGGCCTCGTCAATGCCAGGTTTTATCAACTCGGGTTTCATGAACCCGGGCCTTATCAACCCCGGGGCCTTATCAACCCGGGGCCTTATCAAAAACAAAGGTGCCAAAGCACGACAGGGAATTAACGATGAGTGACGCGCTTGAAAACGCATACGAGGTCATGAAGGGACGGATCGGTGAACAGACGAGCCAGAGCGAGTGGTTTGAAGTCACCCAGGAGCGGATCAACGACTTTGCCGACGTGACGATGGATCATCAATGGATCCACATTGATGTTGAAAAAGCAAAAGCCGGGCCATTTGGTGCGCCGATCGCGCATGGGCAGCTGACGCTTTCGATCATGGGTCATCTTCCCAAAGCCGCTGCGGTGGCGAACGAGGGTCCAAAACTTGAAGGACAAAAGCTGTCGATCAACTACGGTTTCGACAAGGTTCGGTTTCCGGCTCCGGTGCCGGCTGGGGCGAAAATCAGGACCACGGGGACACTCAAGCGGGTTGAGATCAAGGGCGGGATGATAGAGACGATGAACGAGTTAGTCGTCGAGGTGGACGGTCAGACGAAACCCGTTTGCGTCGCCGAGAGTCTGGGCCGTATGGTCTTCTAGCAGCATCTCACGGTGCCGGATTGCCGCGCTGTCGCGCAGGGAACACCGCGGCACCTTCTTTAGTTCCATGAAAGGGCTTTAGTTCCATGAAAGGCTGCTGAAAAAGCAGCCTGCTAGACCGATACATGGATTTCACGTTCGCTTCGCGAGCGGGCTGAGGCCCGCGACTCTGAAAAAGTGCAGGAAAGCACTTTTGCAGCACCCTGTTAGCTAGTGCCTGTCCCAGAACTCCGTTCTGGGCGGGCACTGGCGTGCGGTGCAGGGATGCACCGCCATTTTCTGAAGGTCTCTTTTCTGCAAGCTTCTTTTCTGCAAGCCTCTTGTCTGCAGGCCTCTTTCTTGCAAGATCATGCGAGGTTTGCTTGCAAACCGACTCCCAAGAATTGTCTTCGATGACAATTCTTGGGACAGGAACCCGCTCTACTTGCCGGTCCAGTTTGGTGGCCGCTTCTCAAGGAATGCGGAAATGCCTTCCTTTTTGTCCTCGGTCTGCATGAGCGCACCGTGCGCGAACTTCTCGAGCGCAAGGCCTGTCGCCAGTGATCCCTCCATGCCGTGGTGGACCATTGCTTTCATGAATTGCGGCACAAACGGCGCGAATGAGGCCAGGTGGTCGGCCATTTTTGTGACCTCGGCCATGAGCGCGTCAGGTTCAACCAGGCGCGTGACAAGGCCAATCCGAAGGGCGTGATCGGCATCGATGGCTTCGCCCATCAAGAGCATTTCCATGCCCCAGCCACGTCCGACGATGCGTGGCAGCCGTGCGGTCGCGCCGCCGCCGGGAATGATGCCGATCTTGCCTTCTGGCGTTGCGAACTGCGAGCGTGGGGTCGCCACTCTGAGATCACAACCGAGCGCTATCTCCAGACCGCCACCCATGCAAATGCCATCAATGGCAGCGATCGTAGGCTTCGGATTCTTCTCTAGCTGGTCGGCGAGACCCTGAACGATCGGTTCGAGTGCTTTTCCAAGATCCCGGTGCTTGACCTCGTTCAGATCCGACCCGGAAGCAAATGCTCGGCCGCCAGCACCCGTGATGCAAATGACTCGAATGCTGTCGTCCACGATTGCCTGGTTGACCGCCGTGTGCAGTTCATCGAGCGTCGCGAGGGAAACCGCGTTGTGCTTTTCTGGCCGATTGATCGTGATCACCGCGAGGGGCGATTGGTCACGGTAGGTTACGTTTGGCTCCATGGGCGCTCGCGCGAGGTGCAAAAATGGCCGGGAAATATACCGCAACCCCATGGTTCACGTCATTGATTCAAATGTGAAAGGATCGCCGGCGTCGACGGGTTTCTGAAATGTGCTCTCTTGCACCTTCACCTTGGCCGCTTGGCCGCGCTGAAGGCGTCCTGTTCCTGCCCGTTTATGCGGCCGCGGGCCTCAGTTCGCGGTGGCCGTTTCGTCCGCGTCAGGTTTCGGCGTCCCGGATGCGGGGTCTCGGATCAGCTTCTCGATCATCCGTGCCTGGTTGAGGGTCAGGTTTGGAAAACGCTTGAGGGTCGCGTTGACGATGACCGCCGCTGAGGGCGCTGGGATTTCCGCAGCTTGTTCCCAAAATCTCATGACCGCCCAGATCATCGCCTTAAGGGACGGGTTGGTGTAGCTGCTGTGGAATCCCGGTGAACGTTTCTCGAACGCCAGCTTCAGTTCTGCTGGCACGGGTAATGCTGCGTCTGTGGTCCAGTCCAGAATGCTGCGGGAGTCAATGTAGGTCTTGCCGAAATACCGTTGCGCTTTGATGACCCGAACACCACCACCAAGGTCCTTGTTGATGCGATTTTCGATGGCAACGACCCGGTCGTCGAGCTTTTGGTTGTGTGTGCCCGCCTGGAACAACTCGCGGTGAGGCAGGCATCCGGCCAGCAGGTTGGCGGCCTCAATGACGGTCCAGCGCTCATAGGCGGTCCACTGCATCGCATAGCCAAAGTAGCGCGGAGGAACCTGATTATCGGGCGTCGGCCCGTCGATGATGCGGGTCTCGTCGTCCGATCCGCGCGCGTTGCTTTTGCTCATGTTGGCAGGCTGTTCCAGGACATCAGGAAATGCAGAGAGTTGAGGCTCTGGATCTTATCGAAAATGGTACTCTACGGACATCCGCCGTTATGGCCCCCGACGAAAGGAGTAGCCCGCCATGTCTGATTTCGAGAACATCCGGTATGAGGTAGCAGAAGGCCGTGCCCGTATCACGCTGAATCGCCCGGAGAAACTGAACGCGCTTTCGAATGATTTGCTGTACGAACTGGACGAAGCACTGTGGGAAGCCGATGACGATCGTGCTGTGCACTGCGTGATTATCAAAGGTGAAGGGCGTGCCTTCTCGGCAGGCTATGACTTGTCGGGTCCCCCACGGAAACAAGGCTTTTCACGGGTTCGCTCGGCAGACAAGGAATACCGCGGTGGCCGGTCGGTTGACGACGACGCCTGGCAGATGGAGCGAAGCCAGCGTTTGCGCATGACCCTGTTCGATATGCATAAGCCGGTCATCGCGCAGGTACACGGCTATTGCCTGGCAGGGGGTACTGATGTCGCATTGCTCTGCGACATGATCATTTGTGCGGACGATGCTCGCTTCGGCTTCCCGCCGGCACGGGATCTCGGCGCCCTCCCAAACAATATGTGGCTGTACAACGTTGGGCCGCAATGGGCTAAGCGGCTGATGTTGACCGGCGACTCCGTCACCGGCACGGAGGCGCAGCAGATTGGACTCGTACTGAAGGCTGTTCCTGCTGAGCATCTTGAGTTTGAAGTGGAACAGTTGGCCGATCGTTTGGCCCAGATTGATCCCGACCTGCTGAGCGCAAACAAGCGGATAATTAATCAGGGGCTCGAACTCATGGGAGCCCGCACCCTGCAGCGGATGGCGGTTGAGAACGACGTTCGCGGTCACAATGCGGCGGCCGCTCTTGGTTTTGGTGCCCGGGTTGCAGACATGGGCCTCAAAGGCGCACTGCGTGAACGTGACGGCAAGTTCGGCGATGGTCGGGCGCGCGTCAATGGGCCGGAATTGCGCGACGAAAAGGGAAATCTGATAGACCTTGATTGACCGGGCCACCGGCTGCGATGCGCTCTCTCTCAGAGGCGGCACGATGCCATCGGACTCCGACTCTCGAACGGCTACGTACTCACCTTTAGCTTCGGCCAGATGTTTGCGCATGACGCGCTCTCGGAGTGGAAGGCCGGTGCCGAGATACGGATTCCGCTGCAGTAGCGGTCAAACCTGTGACTGTAACTGGGGGCGCTGAGCCGACCCAACCCGCCGGTCAGTGGCCTCCCTGCTCTGTCGTCAGTGGTGGCAGAAGCGGTCAGAAATCCCAATCGGTGTGCATTGCGGGCGGCACGATCTTTCTCTCGAGCGCGTTCGGCAACGATGGCGGCCCGGCAAGATTGTCTGTAATTGCGAGGCTGGACGCTCCCCGCACTCCGAACCACAAGCGTGTAAAGGCATCGACGCTTGCGCTAAGGGTGGGCAATTTGGATTTGGAGCCCGTCACCGCCGTGGATTCCTCGCCGAGCGTGATACATAACTGCCGGTCAGTGCGTGCCAGTTGTTGCTTGCCGAGAGCGCGTCGCTGCCGGAAGGGTCGTTCGAGCAGGTCCTGTAACTGTATGTCACTGAACTCAATCATGCCGACCGTGTTGACCTGATCGGCAAGCGATTTGATGACGCCAAGCAATTCGAGCAACTGCTCGGCCGTTTGATAGGCCCTGAACGTGACGGAGTAGGCTCCGTGCTCGCCCTTGGCGCTCCCCCAGATGAAGTGCGTGAGTTCGCCGCTTGGACCGTCGAAATAGCCGAGGCCGTAGCCGGACTCGGTCCACTCCATCTCCGCGCGCACAACTTCTGCAGTCTTTAGGTTGGTGCCGCCGTGTCCACGTTTGCGCGTGCAGGCGGCCGCATGGGTAGCCACATAGTCTTTCGCTGTCACCCGTTTTGGCGGTCGGCGGAGACGGTCCACCTTCAGCGTGGCAGGATCGAATGTAATCCAGTGCTCATAGCTGCCGGTGCCGTAGCCGACCTTGTCATAGAATTCCTGATCGAACATGCCAAGGGCGCTCACCTCGTCACCGGCCAATGTCTGCCGCGCCAACATCTCGGCTGTCAGTTGGCGGGCGTAGCCGGTCTGCCGGGCAATGTGGCTGGTTGTGACGGCGGTGACTGTTCCCAGCGAGAGGTCCTCATCGCACCACCGGATGGCGCCGTCGGTGCTATGAACTGCGCACTCCGCTTCGCCATCCAGAAGGGCGACCAGCGCGTCACCGCAGTCAAAGAACGCCTCGAGTGCGCTTACTTCATCGTCGTCGCCGATCCAGCCGCACTCGCGCCAAATGCGCTCGACCGATTTCAGGTCGCGTTTGCTTGTCGTATTCCCGAAATTCCATGATGGCAACTCCCCCGGTTGCTGAAAAGTGCATCCACGCACCTCTGCGCCCCTGATCTCCTGCACATCTGGGCACATCTGGATAGTGGTGTTTCGGAGTCCCGGGGCGGTAGTGTGTGAAGACATTTTTTGGAGCGCCCGGCACCTTTGTCAACGGGTTCGCAGACCGACCCCTGGAATTGTCAGGACGACAATTTTGGGACAAGAACGGGCGAGGCGAGGTTGCCGTGTGCGCATGATTAGTTGGTACACTGCGCGCGTGACAACACTCTCAGTCTATCTCGATTTCAAGAGTCCCTACGCCTTCATTGCCAAGGACCCATCCTTTGCGCTTGAGCAGGACTTTGGCGTCGAGATTGACTGGCAACCACTGACGCTAAACATTGCAAGCTATCTTGGCACAGCGAGGACTGACGATCGCGGCAAGGTGGTTGAGAGCAATCGGTCGGAGCGGCAATGGGCCGGGGTCAAGTATGCATATTACGACGCCCGCCGTTATGCGAGTCTGCGCGGCCTGACTTTGCGCGGGACCCAGAAGATCTGGGATTCGTCACTCGCCGCGATCGGGTTTCTCTGGGTTCGGGATCAGGACCCAGTTGCTTTCAGACGTTATGTTGACATCACATTTGAAAGGTTCTGGCGGCGCGAACTCGACATTGAAGACGTCGCGGTGATTCGGGGCTTGCTTGCCGAGGCGGGTGCCGAGGTGGCGGATTTTGAGGATTGGGCGAGGACCGAGGGCCGCGCTCTGCATGACGATCTGCAGGAACGCATCCTGAATGAAGGATTGTTCGGTGTGCCAACCTACGTGATCGACAGCGAAGTCTATTTCGGGCGGCAGTACTTGCCACGCGTGCGGTGGCATCTCGGTGGGAGGGATGGTGCGCCGCCTGACATTGCGTACGACAGCAACTGGTCAGATGGCTAGCGACGTGAATCTCATATTCTGCATGGACCTCTCGGTCCCCGATTCACTGATGGGCCTCGCGCCGACCCGCGCGCTTGCCCGGGAAACCGGGTGTGGTCTGACACTTCTGCCGTTGACCCGCGACGTCGGAGCACTCTCAACCGAGACCGCGAAACCGATGGACGACGGACTCCTCGACTTCAAGGCGCGCCGCGACAAGGTACGCCAGGCCTACAACCTCTTGGATCGACGCCGAGAGTTGGATCTCCACAGCATCTCGAGCGCGCGGCAGTCGCCGGTGAGTGTCACCCGCGCGGCGCTTGCGCTACTGTGGCTCGGAGAGCAAGAAAACGGCGATGCTGACGAGTTCCTGACGTCCTTGCTGCAGGCCTACTGGATCGAAGAGGAGGACGCATTCGCGCCGGCGGCGATCGATCGCACGCTTGCCGCCTATGCTGACTTGCAGGGGTTCGATGGCTTCGTATCGGGCCCGGGGCCCGGGCGGCTTGATGCCGTACAGACGGATCTTGCTGAGGCCAGGGTCATCCGCGCACCCACATATTTGCTTGACGGTGAACGATACATTGGCCGCGAGCATCTGCCGCTGATTCGTTGGCATCTGCTGGGCAGGGAAGGCCGCCCCCCCGTCTAGTCCGACGCGGGCGATGGTCCGGGGATAGTCGGGAGGGAACAGTCCGGCGGTTACTCAGACCTGTCTGGTTGTGGCCGCATACGCGGCGGGTTTCAGTAACGACCGACGTTGAGCGAATCCAGCGCGCGCGAATGAACAGACGTGAATCAACCTGGCGCCTGGTCTAAAGAGCGGGTCCAGGAAAAGCCCGATCCAGAAAAAGTCGTGTCCAAAGGCGCTGCTTCAGAAATGGGTTCAAAGGAGTGGCAAGAAGCATGCTTGAGTCCCGGGGAAGCAAATCTGATTGCGCGGGTTCGAACGCCCTGCGGGCCGTTGCTGTTCGAACGGTTCTCGCGCCGGAGTCGCCGTGTCCGTCATAACGCACGTTGATTTGCTGAAGAATCGGCGCACGAAGATCGTCGCAACTGTTGGTCCTGCATCTGCATCCTCTGAGATGCTTTCAGACCTGATCACAGCGGGCGTAAACGTGTTTCGACTCAACATGTCTCACGGTGATCACGCATTCCATGCCGATGTGTTTCGGCGCATCCGCAACCTCGGTGCAGACGCGTCACAACCGGTCGCGATCCTCGCGGATCTTTGTGGACCAAAGATCCGGACTGGGGAATTCGCTGGGGGTTCGATCGACCTGACCCCCGGTGAGCGGGTGATCATGACGGTCCGGGATGTTGAGGGGACCGCGGGCCTCATCCCGTCACGCTACAGTGCGCTCGCCGATGACGTAACCGCGGGCGACCGTATCTTGCTGGATGACGGCAACCTGGAACTGAGGGTTCAGGGCGTGGCAGGCACGGAGATCAACTGTGAGGTGGTCTACGGCGGCCGCTTGTCCAGCAACAAAGGCATCAACCTGCCGTCGGTGGTTATATCGACGCCCTCGCTGACGGACAAGGATCGGGTGGATGCCGCGTTCGCGCTCGAACTCGGCGTCGATTTCCTCGCCTTGTCGTTCGTCCGGAGTGCGGATGACATCCATGCGCTGCGTGAATTGATGAGCGAGCACGACAACGACGCGTGGATCATAGCGAAAATTGAAAAACCGGAGGCGTTGACTAACGCCAACGAAATACTCGCAGTCACGGACGGCATCATGGTCGCCCGGGGCGATTTGGGCGTGGAGTTGCCGGCCGAAGAGGTGCCGCTTGCCCAGGATCAGCTTATCGCGCTGGCGCGCGAACAGATGAAGCCGGTGATCGTGGCAACGCAGATGCTCGAGTCGATGATCACCCAGCCCCGACCGACGCGGGCCGAGGTGACTGATGTCTCCCATGCCGTCATCGGCGGTGCCGACGCTGTCATGCTTTCAGCCGAGACAGCGGCGGGCGACTACCCGCTGGAAGCTGTGCAGATGATGGACAGGATTGCGCGTCAGTTTGAGGCGCATCTTTGGGGTGAGGGCCGCTACGGTGAGGTCACTCGGAGCCAGACGCCGCCGCTGCCGATCGGGAACGTGATGGCCAATGCGGTGGCGCACATGTCGAGGGACATCGAGGCGCACGGCGTCATGGTTGTATCGCGCTCCGGTATGACGGCGGCAACGGTCAGTGCTGCGCGCCCCGCCGCACCGATCGTCGCGCTCATGCCCACTGAACGGGTTCAACGGCGAATGACACTTCTCTGGGGCGTCATTCCCGTACATCAGACGGACGCAGGAAGGCGCAATCCCAATCTGCTGGCGAGAACCATGGCGAGAGATCTTGATCTCGCAGCGCCCGGTGAATACGTCCTGTTGGTCCGGGGATTTCACGAAGACGCGATGCTGAACACGCCGACGGTGACGATTTTGACGGTATGACTCCTTTTGACTAGCAAGCGCTACACCATCGAGGTCGATTCGGGGCAGGGCATCGGCTTTGAGCTTCGTATCGCTGGGCTCGGTGCAAGAGCGTTTGCATTCATCATCGACTGGCATATCCGTTTCCTCGCGGCGATCAGCTGGTTTGCGCTCATCGTGCTCATGCGGCTTGCCTTCCCCGGTCTCGTTCTACCGGAGCCGCTTGCGTCGCTATTGGCTCCAGTTCCGGCGGTGCTTGTGTACTTTCTTTATCATCCAGTGCTGGAATTGCTCATGGATGGCAACACGCCTGGCAAGCAGCAGGCAGGCATCCGTGTCGTCACTACCAGTGGCCACGTCCCAACTAGGGGAGCGATCATGGTGCGTAATGTCCTGCGCCTTGTCGACAGCGCGCCAATGCTTTACGTGTTCGGGATCGCGAGTTGTATGGCTACTGACCTTGAGCGTCGCGTCGGTGATGTGGCAGCGGGAACCCTGCTTGTTTACGCGGCTGAAGATGGGGACGACATATTGGAGGCAACCTTCCTTGTCGGCAGTGAACATTCCGTCGAGGCGCTCAATCTCGCGCGCACACTCGTTGCCCGGTGGCGTCAGCTTGAGGATGCAAGCAGAATCACGCTGGCGCGGAAACTCCTGGCCAAGATGGGCCAGACGGACCTGCCTAACCGCCCCGAGGACTTGCTCGTGCGCATCGAGGGACTCGTGCCTTGATTTCGCCAGTTTCAAAGGCTGTGGGTGGCGTCGCGGTTGTGCCCACATGCGCCGGCACTCCGTTGCTGCCGAGATCTCGCACGTTCGGGACGCGCGCACGCTGGACGCGCGCGCGGTGAGGCAAAGGTTGGTTGAGGCGTGGTTGGGTC
>CAVOBC010000091.1:0-14433 GCA_963693635.1 Gammaproteobacteria bacterium
ACTCAGACCTACACTCGTGGGCGACGGCACTCTGACCTACACCCGTGGGCGGACGGCACTCTGACCGATAAAGGAGAGAGACGAAAGATGGCGACAAACCAAACCGCGAAGTACGACGTCATTAAAGGTGCCGCGTGGATTACCCTCGACCGGTCTTGGCCCGGTGGCGCTCAGGGCTGTGCAGCCGGGGTTTCATGGCGGTGAGTTATGCCGTGTGCGACGCTGCATACAGCGCGGTGAGCGGATTAAGGGCTGTTCGAGTGAGATGTGGATTGTCGGGAGGGGCTGATACCTGCGACCGTGAGAGAGTGCAGGAGAGCACTTTTTCAGGAAACTGAGTAAGGTCCACCTGGCGCTGTATGGCGTTGCGGGATTCGAAGGAGGGCGTTGCCTCCTTCCCCGTCCTTTCAATCGCAAAGTCAGGAGCAGGTATTTTGGCGTACGCACTGTCGCTCTCGGATCCCGAGGCGCCCTGGTGGCTGACCGGCGCGAAGGCGAGTTCGCTCGCAAGGTTGGTCGGCGCGGGAGAACCGGTGCCGGCTGGCATCGTTCTTACTTTCGACGCCCTGGGTGATGCGATACGTCATGCTGGGCTGGGCGACACGCTGAGTGAAATCATTGCGACGTGTGAGAAGTGTGAGCTAAGAGAGTTGGCAGGCCATTCGGCTCGCATTGAAGCATTGCTCACCAGTCTCACGTTGCCCGATGCCCTTGAAGAAGAACTGATTGGAGCCGCGGTGCCGCTGCTGGCCGAAGGACCTGTCTCGGTCCGATCCTCGTCCTCGATCGAAGACGGCGGCAGCCACTCGTTCGCCGGCCAGCACGACACGGTGCTGGGGGTTGCTGACCCCACATCCCTGCTGGCAGCCGTGAAGTCGGTCTGGGCGTCGCTGTTCAGCGAGCGTGCGCTCAGTTATCTGCGGGCCCTGGGTATGTCCCTCGGCGAACTTCGCATGGGCGTTGTTGTTCAGCGTCTGGTCCCTTCCGCAGTCTCGGGCGTGGCATTCTCGATTCATCCGGTTACCGGTCGCCGCGACAACATGATGATCTCGGCTGCGTTCGGGTTGGGCGAAACAACCGTCGCTGGTGAGGTGACGCCGGACGAGATCGTTGTCGGCAAAAAAGACCTTGATGTGACCGGTTATGTCGTCGGTAACAAGGGCTATCGAATCGACGCGGTCGATGGCGGCACAGAACAGACCGATGTTGACCCGACAACCCGGGACAGTCGCGCGCTCAGCGATGACCAGATCACTGCCATTGGTGAGCACGTGCTCGCGATTGAAGCCGCTAATGGGGGCAATCCGCAGGACATCGAATGGGCAATCGATGGGGCCGCGGTGCTACACATCCTGCAGGCACGGCCGCTCGTGGTTGCGAGTGACGAGGCCGCCGCCGATGGTATGGTCTGGGACAGCCCGATACCGGGAGCCAACTGGCGACGCACGTGGCGTCTCGGCGAGTGGCTGCCGTTTGCGGTTACGCCACTTTTTGCAAGCTGGGTACTGCCCCGCCTGTCATCCGCGCGAGAAGAATTTGGCACAGGCGCGTTCGGCTGGAAAGACATGGACTCGTTTTCGATGCCACGGCCGTGGTTCTGCGTCATCAACGGCTACTTCTTCACGCGCATGGATTTCCCTGGCTTTAACAAAGGCAAGGGCGGCGCTTCACCGACCGCGACCGAGCAGTTGGAGCGGATGCGCAAGAGCGAAGCGCGCATTCGTGCGTGGCGCGAGCGCGACCTGCCGGCCTATGTGGAACACCACCGCGCGAATGCCGCGCGCGACGTCCAGGGCGAAGTGGCGAGCGTGCTCACCGGATTCATCGAGCAACTTAGCGCCGAAGCGGGGGAATTCTGGTCATTCATCGCGCCCATCGGCTACGGCTTTGAAGAGATGATGTTCCGGCCGCGCTACGAGAAGACCGTGCCGGACGAAGCCCGACCGCATTTCTCGGTGCTGTTCGCAGGCTATGAGAGCCGGATGCTGGATGCCCAGATTGCGCTTCACGATCTTGCCGGGCGCATCAAGCAGGACGAAGCCGCCGTCGCGGCACTGGCGCGGGCGCAGACCCTCGATGGGACGTTGCCTGGTTGGCTGGAGTCGGAGATCAATTCCTACAACGCCGAGTTCGGACACCAGGTGCTTAGCCTCGACACCTGGTGGCCCACGTTGGGCGAATCCGCTGAACATTGTCTCGCGTCTTTACGCACGCTGGTCGCGACCGAGGGCATAGATCCCCGTGAGACCTTGCGGGCCGCGGCGGAGCGCCGAGAGACGGCGGTTGAGAGCGTTCTTGCAGATGTGCCGGAGGGCGAGGACAAGGAACTGCTGGTCGCCGCTATCGCCATGCACCAGGGCAACGCGCAGGTGCGCGAGAATGCGAATTTCTACCTGCAAGCTGGTTGGCCGCTCATTCGCCGCTGCCTGCAGGAGTTGGGTGAGCAACTCGTTGCCCGCGGCATCCTGACAGACCGGGATCAGGTCCACTTCCTGCATAAGGAAGAACTGTTCGGGGTCTTGCAGGCGACGACTGACCTCGCACCGGTGGCCGCAGCGCGGCAGGCGACCTGGGAGCAGCAACAGCGCTTGTCGCCGCCCATGGTGATTGGCGACGAGGGCATGATGGCGCAGCCAGGCGGTTGGGACGAAGCCACGAAGACGCTGACTGGCAACGGGGCCAGTCCCGGCGTCGTCCGGGGGCGCGTGCACAAGATTGAGTCTGCCGGGGACGCGACGCGGTTTACTGCGGGAGACATCCTTGTGATTGGCGCCGCGAGTCCACTGCTCACGCCGCTTATGTTGTCGGCGTCCGCGCTTGTCGTCGAAATTGGCGGTGGTGCGTCCCACTCATCGTTAGTCGCCCGCGAACTGGGTTTGCCAGCCGTCGTGAATGCGCGCGAGGCACGGATGCGCTTTGTAAACGGCGACCTGGTCGAGGTTGATGGCGGCGCCGGTACCATCTGTGTAGTCGACCAGGGGGCAGGCCGATGAGGCGCAAACTTGACGACGATGAAATCACGGTGGCGCTCACACGCCTGAACGCGATCTGCTCGGCGCCGTGGGTCCGCGACGGCGACAAACTCGCCCGGACTTTCTCCTTTCCCAATTTCGTCGCCGCGTTCGGCTTCATGACGCGGGTGGCGCTTGAAGCTGAAAAAGCAGATCACCACCCGGAGTGGTTCAACGTTTATGGCACCGTCACCATTGCGCTCAACTCGCACGACGTGGGCGGCATCTCGGATCGTGACTTTGCACTTGCCACTGTTATCGAAAAACAGATCTGATGCGTGGGCAGGACCGCGCGCCAGATGCGAGATCTAACCCGTTGCAGGAGACGCACGATGGTGGCAGAGGCCAAGCCCGTTGGACCCAATCGATACCGCGAGTCGTGGGGGCGTTATTACGAGGACTTTGTTGTTGGCGATGTCTACGAGCATCGGCCCGGCAGATCAATCAGCGAGGCGGACAACTCATGGTTCACGTTGCTGACGATGAATCAGCATCCCCTTCATTTTGATCACGAATACGCGGCGAAGAGTGAGTTTGGGCAGGTCATCGTCAATTCCTGCCTGACCCTCTCTATCGTGACCGGTATGTCGGTTTCGGATGTGAGTCAGAAGACGGTGGCCAATCTTGGCTGGGATAATGTGAGATTGACCGCGCCCGTGCACATTGGGGACACGCTGTACGCTGAGTCTGAGGTGATGGATAAGCGGGTGTCGGGGTCTCGCCCCAATCAGGGCATCGTGCGGATCCGGACGTTGGGGAAGAACCAGGAGGGTACCCAGGTGATCAGCTTCGAGCGCGCGATGCTGATACCGTTTCGAGGACATGCGGTGGACGACAGGATTGACTACTGATGATCGACGACCAACTCATTCTCGATACCATCGACAAGTTTCTGGCACGCGACGTTAAGCCGGTCGCCAAGGAACTCGAACTGCGTGATGAGTATCC
The DNA here is from genome assembly GCA_963693635.1 of Gammaproteobacteria bacterium. GTDB lineage: Bacteria > Pseudomonadota > Gammaproteobacteria > Pseudomonadales > Azotimanducaceae > CAVOBC01. Next base: position 3,960 of record CAVOBC010000091.1, read on the forward strand.
CCACGATATCGTCGCAAAAATGCGTGAACTTGGGCTCTTTGGGGCCACCATCGGCGAAGCGTATGGCGGCCTGGGTCTGCCGGCGGTCACGTACGCCAGGATCGTCGAACGCGTCAGCGCCGTCTGGATGTCGGTCTCGGGTATCTTCAATAGTCACCTCATCATGTGTGCCGCGATCGAGAAATTTGGTACGGAGGCCCAGAAGGAGCAATACCTGCCTCGACTCGCAAGCGGTGAGCTGCGGGGTGGCATCGCACTGACGGAGCCGGATTGCGGCACCGACCTGCAGGCGGTGCGCACGCGGGCAGATTTGGCCGGCGGGCAGTACACCGTCAACGGCACCAAGCAGTGGATCACCAATTCGGTCAACGGCAACATTCTGCTGGTGTTGGTCAAAACCGATCTGGCGGCGGACCCGCGTCATCGCGGCATGGGCCTTTTGATCATCGAGAAGGCGTGGGGCTACAAGGCGACCAAGCTTGCGAAGCTGGGGTACCGGGGCGTGGATACCGGCGAGGTTCAGTTCAGCGACGTATGGGTGCCCGAAGCGAATCTCGTCGGTGGCAAGGAGGGCCGCGGTCTGCAGCAGATTCTGTCCGGTCTGGCACTCGGGCGTATCAATGTCGCAGCACGGGGGGTCGGGGTTGCCCGCGCATCGCTTGACGCGTCGCTGCGCTACGCACAGCAGCGCAAGACCTTCGGCCAGCCGATCGCCGAGCATCAGGCGATTCAAATCAAACTGGCGGACATGGCGACCAGCGTCGAAGCAGCACGGCTACTCACCGAGCGCGCCGCTCAAGCCTACGATGCGGGCGAGCGCTGTGACCTTGAGGCCGGGATGGCAAAGCTGTTTGCCACCGAGGCCGCCGTCAAGAATTCAATGGAAGCGCTGAGGATACACGGCGCTTATGGCTACTCGCCGGACAACGAGGTCGAACGTTACTATCGGGATGCGCCGCTGCTGGCTATCGGCGAGGGCACCAATGAACTGCAGCGCATCATCATCGCGCGGCAGTTGATAGAGCAAAACCCCGCGTGACCCGTGCCAGGTTCTGCTCGTCAATTGCGGACCTTCATGGAAACTAAAGCAATATGCTGCGGTGTTCCCTGCGCGACAGCGCGGTAATCTGGCACCGTGAGATGCTGCTGATAAGCGACCGCGAGATCGATGCCTGGATTTCGCGGTCGCTCCGCGAGCGATGGGTGCCGATCTTGCATTGCCTGGGACCGTGCGGCTTGCTGGCGGGACGTGAGTTCGCGGGAGTCCCATGATGCGCATACTTGTCGTCAGCGACAGTGATCGGTTAACCGATGGGCTCGTGGCGAGCGAGGTTGCGGACAGGCTGGTGATCGAACGCACCAATCTGCAGGATTATGTGGGGCGCTTGTCCGCCGAAATCGATTATGTGGTCATTGATGTGGCTTCGGAGCCGGCGCTTGATATTTTGAGACGCATTCGCGACGACTACGACGTGCCGGTCACCATTGCCTCCTATGACGATACTGCGCCTCATCGGGTGCAGGCGTTTGACGCGGGCGCGGATGACTACCTGCCAAGGGCCGTATCGGCACGGGAACTGGTCGCCAGAATGCAGGCCGTCTTGCGCCGCGTGCCGCAAGCGCAAGCGGCGGCGCGGGAATTCATCGTGGTGGATGATGCGGCTCTGCGACCTGCGAGCAATGTGGTCGAGGTAGGTACGACGCCGGTCCAGCTGACGGGGATTGAGGCGATGATATTGCGCATGCTGATGATGCATGCAGGTGAAGCCGTGTCACGTGAGGCGCTATATCGGTCTGCCCTTAACCGTGAGCCGTCGGGTCTGGACCGCAGTCTCGACACCCACGTCAGCAACCTTCGACGCAAGATGGGTCCCTCATCGGCGGGGGCGCCGCGGATTCTGTCCGTTCGCGGCCTTGGGTATCAGTACGTTCGCTGAGGTGTGTATCCTGTCGTTTCGCTTGGCTTCTTAGGTGGTTCCTGTCCCTGAACTCCGCTCTGGGGCGCGATGGCGTGCGGTGCAGGATGTACCGCCATTTTCTGCCGGGCTCCTTTTTTGCATGAATACGCGAGTCCGCAAGAACACGCGAGGTTCGCTTGCAAACCGACTCCCAGGAATTGTCAGGATGACAATTTTGGGACAGGAACTGGCAGGACCGGAGCCGGGGGATCTGACGCCATTGGTGTCATTCCGGGCTTGGACCCTGGATCTGACGTTGGATTTGATACGATATTGACAATTCTTGACAAATATTGACAAAACTGGACACTTCTTGGCGGCTCCTGTCGGTCTAATGGCCTGCCAATTTGTATCGGTAGATTCCCACGTAATCCGCCGCATGTGTTTCATGGGCTATGCCCAAGAGAGGATTTCGATGGTGAGATGGATGGTGAGTGGGTCGATGAGATGGATTGTCCTGATGGTGGCTTGTGTTGCCATAGTTGGCTGCGACAAGGATGACAGTCGACGCGCAGATCCGGCAGCGGAAACGGCGTTCTCCCTGGTGCAAGTGATCAATGCCATGGTCGACGCACCTGCATTGGTCGTGACCTTCGACTTTCCGGACGACGCGGGCTTCGAAATAATCGAGTTGACGACCATCGAGGCGTTCCGCCAGATCTCGCCGACGAACACCATTGAGGTCGGAACGGCCACGCTGAACGTCACCCATACGCATCCGATTACCGGACTTGCGGTGACCTTGATTCCGGATACCAGTGTCTCGTTTGGTGAGGGCATGATCCACATCGTGGTTCTGACCGGCACTTACGATGATCCGTCGTTCCAACTCTTCGTGAAGGAGCTGGGTGACCTGGACGACGTAGATGTCACTGATACTGAATTGCAGATTATCAACATCTCGGCGGTAGCAGCGGATGTGTACCTGGAAGATCCGGACAGCACGACGGGCGCACCTCGCGCGAGCCTTGCTGCTGGCGCGTCAACTGACCCATTCCGCCTTGATGCAGATCCGGTGTATGAATTCTATGTGACCATGCCGGGCGAGGCGACGCGTCTTTACGATGCGGGGACAGCCCAGTTTTTCAGGCGCTCCCGAGCGATGTTGGTCGTTCATGATGACCCGCGCGGGCCGGGTGTCGCTGCTTTCATCGCAGGTCAGTCCGGCGTCGTGCTCGAACAGCCAAACCTGGCTGCAGGGCCACGCCTGCGGTTTACCAATCTGTGGCCGGATGAATCTGTCGGGGTCGAAATTCGCGAGCCATTCGCTGACACCTTGATCCGAAACCTGACGGTCGATCCGCTCGCGACGAGCGATTATGTGGCTATGGATGCGGACACCGTGTTCTATGAAATCACGGTAACACCAGCGAGCCCCGTCTTGCCGGAACTGCGGTCGATCATCAGTCTGGATGAAGACAGTTACTACACGTTTGCTATCCATGGCGACGTTGCGGACGGGGAGTTGACCACGCGGTCCTTCACGGTTGACGAGAGACCGGTCTCGACCACGACGAACGTGCAATTCATTAACGGCGCCAAGCTTATTCAGGTGATTGATCAAGACACAGAGGTGCCGATCAATCTCAGCTTTTACCTGTTGAGCGCCGGCGAGTCGATTGATGATTCCCCCCCCGTTTCGTCAAATATAGGCTTTCTACAAATGGTGGCGACAAGGGTTGCGGCTGAACCTGCGGTGCTGGTCGTTACAACGACGGGGACGCGGGATATCGTTGCTGGTCCCACCGCTGTCCAGCTTGACGACAAAGCGTCGGTCCTGATTTCCATTGCTGAAGCCCCCGGCGGTGGAACTCCGTTGCAGGTGACTATTTCGACTCGGGGCGAATAGGGGTTCTTTTATACGAGAGGGCCCTTAGCCCCTCTCGGGCTCTCCCCCACCGGACTAGCCCGGTGGCGCTCAGGGCTGTCTCTGCGAGACGGGATTGTGGGCCCCCTCTCTCGTTCTCCTCCACTGGGCTAGTCTGGTGGCGCGCAGGGCTGTTTCGCGGCAGGGGGCTGTGGGCCCCCCGCTCTCCCCCCGCCACTTGTCTGCTCCTACAAGAAACTGTTTGGTGGTCTGGCGGAGCGGGTCGATGTTGGGCTCGTGAGTTGGCAACAGACCGCTGGCGAGGGTTTGGTCGGATCAAATAGGCGGCTGGGCTGGTTTGCTTCGTGTTATCGTCGGATTCTGTTCGGACGCTGGGTCGACGCCATGGCTGAATCTTCTGCGGATCTCACAGTCTCCGCGCTAATCGAGCAGGTGCTGCACACGCTCGGTACCGCAATGCCCCCTGAAAACGAGGTTCTTGACGGCTTGTTCGAGCGTCTCGGGCAGGAGTCTGATCCGAACATCGCTGTAGAACTTGAGCAGCGGATCTGGGCGAGTTGGTGCGATCACGAGGAAGCCGATGGCATCCGCGAGATGAGCGAGGTGGTTCGTGACTTTCAGGGCGCTGATCTGGAGAACGCGAGCGATCGCCTCGATGCGATGGTGGCGCGTTGGCCCGGCTGGGCCGAAGTGTGGAATAAGCGAGCGACCCTGCGCTACCTTAAGGAGCGCGACGTCGACAGCCTCTCTGACATCAACCGAACCCTTGTACTCGAACCCCGTCATTTTGGAGCGATCAGTGGTTTTTCACAGATCTGTCTGCGGGCGGGTGACGAAACCTCGGCCCTGATCGGGCTTGAGCAGACCCTCGCCATTAACCCGGGCATGGATCAGGTCCGCGAGGCAGCCGAGAACCTGCGCAAGCGTGCCCCGCGCACAGTCCACTAGCTGAAAGCGTCCTGCGCCCTGAGCGCCACCGGACTTGCATTTCACGCGCCGCCAATGCCAAATGCGCGGTCCGTGCCTGACGACTGAATGGCTGCCACTTCATCCCGCGCGCTAGTCAAACAACGGCCGTCAGGGGCCAGGGCTCGCGACGAAAATACTCGCGACAGAAACCAACAAAGACAGAATAAGAAAGGAACAACAATGAAACTCTACGACAATACCCATGCGCCGAATCCCCGGCGCGTCCGCATATTCATGGCCGAGAAGGGTGTCACCTGTGAGAACCAACAAGTGGACATCGTGGGCGGGGAGAATCTCAAGGACGATTTTCTGGCCATCAATCCGCGCGGCATGCTGCCGACGCTGGTGCTCGACGATGGCACGGTGATCGATGAGACAGTCGCGATCTGTCGATACATTGAGGAAGCCAATCCAGGAACGCCGCTCATGGGGTCTGATGCAGCGTCCAAGGCGCAGATCGAAGCGCGTCAGCGCCATATGGAGTGGGACGGTCTGCTTGGTGCGATGGATGCGTTTCGCAACTCTTTCCCGGGTTTCAAGGAGCGGGGCCTCGGCGGCAATGTCGGGACGGTAACCGCGATCCCCGAGCTTGCTGAGCGTGGCAAGTCATCGCTCGCGCGATTCTACGCTCAGCTCGATGTGTGGTTGGGTGACAACGGATTTGTCGCTGGTGATGCATTTAGCATTGCTGACATCACGGCGCTCTGCACTGTCGACTTCGCGTCGACCGCAGCGCGCACGCCGGTGCCGGAGGAGTGCAAGAACATTGCGCGCTGGCATGGCGAAATGTCGACACGTGCAAGCGCTAAAGCCTGACGCGCGGAACGCGTCATCAAACTCTACGGCAGCGGCCAGTCTCGTTCGTTTCGCTGTTTGTGGGCGTTGAATGAAGCGGGGTTGGCCTTTGAGTATTGCGGGCCCGATGACGGCCGCGACATCGCTCACCAGAAGCGGCATTGCGTAGTTCGCTTCACCCTCGGGTTGCCCTGAACGGTTGTAGCCGCGTTGATCGATCGCAAGGACCTTGAAGTCTCCTGCGAGCGCCTGCATCTGGTGTCTCCACGTGTACCAGAAATCCGGGAAGCCGTGGATCATGACGACGACCGGGCCGTCACCGACGGTTGCATAGTGGATGCGCACGTCTCCGTTGTGCACAAAGCCGCGCTCGGCGGTCGTGAAGAGGTCTGCTTGCACCGGGGTGCAAACCAGTAGCAACAGCAAGAGTAATTGGCTTTTCTTAGGGGGGTCCTTAGAGTGTCTCTCCATGGCGACGAGGCGCGGTCTCCGTGTGCGCCCCCCTCGATGAATGGCAGCGGGCATGAATGGCAGCGGATTCCAGCATACGCGCATTCGGGCACCTCGGGCTTCGCCCTCTCTGCACCTCACCCGCCCCTCACCCGTGCGGCTTTGTGCGTCTTGAAATGGTGTTATTCTGGCGCTCCTGCGACCACTCGGATCGCCACGACAAACACACGATGAGATCTGGCAGATGAACTATCTCCTCGAAGACATCACTGTCATCGACGCCGCCACCTTTCTCGCGGGTCCTGGTGCGGCGACGATCATGGCCGACTTTGGCGCCAACGTAGTCAAGATTGAGCCCCCCGGCGGCGATGGCTACCGCAGCCTGGTGGGGGGGTATGCGACGCCTTATCACTGGCTCATGACGTCGCGAAACAAGAAGAGTCTCGCGCTCGATCTCACCACCACGGCGGGACAGGAACTGCTGCACAGACTTATCGGTCAGGCGGACGTTTTGACGACGAATTTTCTGCAGCCGAATCTGGAACGATATCAGCTTGAGTATGAAAGGCTGAAGGCCATCAACCCGCGGCTCATTTATGCCCACATCAGCGGTTTTGGTCTGGAAGGACCCGACGTCGAACGGCGTGCCTTCGACATCACGGCGTGGTGGGCGCGCAGCGGCATGATGGAATTTGTGCGCGATCAGGAGCAGACGCCGCTCGCACCGGCGCCCGGCATGGGTGACCACTCAACCGCAACCGCGTTGTTTGGTGCAATCATGACAGGCCTTTATCGTCGTGAACGGACCGGCGAGGGGTGTCAGGTCTCGACGTCACTTGCCGCAAACGGTGTGTGGGCCAATAGCATGGCGATCCAGGGTGTTGTTGCCGGCAATGACCTCGGCCAGCATCGGCAGAAGCGGGGATGGGTGAATCCGTTTACGGGTTGCTACCGCACGGCGGACGATCAGTACCTGGTGTTTGCCATGATGACGCCGATGAAAGAGTGGCCCAATTTCTGTGCGGCGCTTGGACATCCTGAATGGCAGCAAGACGAGCGATTCGCGAGCTTGCGGTCAATCATGAAGCACCGGGGGGACCTCGTGGCGCTGATGAGCGACGCGCTCGGGAAGATGGAACTGAAGACCGCCTGCGCTGCTCTGGATCAATATGATGTTACGTATGAGCGGGTGCAGGCGATGGCCGAGGTGCTGGATGACGCACAATTGCGGGCAGCGGGCATCGTTGTTGAGACGGGTGATCCGGTCGGCGATTACGACCTGACGATCAATAGTCCGATCTCAGTTCTTGAAGAAGGCAAGAAGCCGCCGACGCGGGCCCCCGACATTGGCGAGAACTCGACTGAAGTGCTGGCTGATTTCGGTCTTGATCAGGACGAGATCCGGGCGCTGGTCGATAACAAGGTCGTCATTGCGGGAGGTTAGCCAGCCTGTCGGTTTTGGCCCAAGTGATGCGGGGCGCTCATTCGTCTTGACCGGGACCGGCCGGGTGCGGTTGTCAGTCTGCTGTACTTCACCAACAGCATTGGCGGCGGGGTGGGCGTTCTGATGAGTGCGTTCATTCTCATCGAAGTACTGGGGCTGCCCGGGACGATTCTGGTCGCTGCGGCGATTAACCTCGCGATCGTCCTGGTGCGCGGGCAGCGAGAACCCTTGTTGACGGTTGCGCCGGGCACGCAGAATCTTGCGCCGGCGTCGCTCTTCCTGACGATCGCAGCGGCCACTGGCTTTGCCTCGTTCCTCTATGAGATTGCGTGGATACGCACGCTCAGCCTGATGCTTTCATCGGCGCTGTAGAGCTTCGAGTTGATGCCGAGCGCGTTTATTACCGGACTTGCGTTCGGTGGCCTGTGGATAAAGCGGCGGATCGATCACATTGGCAATCACGAACAGTTTCTGGGCGTGGTCAGGTGATCATGGGTTGCCTCGCGCTTGCGAAGATCCCGATCTATGTACTCGCTTACGACGCCATGGGCAGTGTGATACACGGGCTTGCGCGTAGTGACGAAGGCTATGTGATGTTCAACCTGATCAGCCACGGCTTTGCGATGCTGGTCATGCTGCCAACCACGTTCATGGCTGGAATGACCTTACCGATACTCAAGCACATTCTGTTGCGCTCGAGCCAGGGCGAGGTGGCGCTTGGGTACGTGTATGGCGCGAATACGATCGGCAGCATCCTTGGGGTTCTGCTCGAGGTGCACGTGCTGATGGGACTGCTCGGAACGTGCATCATCATCGTCGTCGGCGCAATTGTCGACATCGGTCTTGGGCTCGCCCTTCTGCGCCGCGCGGCGTCGACGAGATTGCTGGCGGGATCCGCGACAGCAAGCGCGGTGCTGCTCGTTGGGATCGGTGTGGGTCAGACATTCGATTCCAAAATGATGTCATCGGCGTTTACCGGACAGGTAACACGCGGTTGAATGCCGTCCGGGAGATCGACTACCGCGATGGCAAGACGTTATCGGTTGCCATGGTGCACTGGGAGCGGCCCAAGATGTCGATCTACACCAACGGCAAACCCGACGCCGCCATCGTAGATGATTCACTTGATTCGTCCCCCGACGAGATCACGATGACGCTCCTCGCCGTGTCTGTGCATGCCACGCGCCCTGAGGCGAAGAAGGTTGCCGTCATCGGCTTGGGCTCCGGCTTGACGACACACGTGCTGTTGCTGAATTCCACGATCGAAGTGGTCGATACAATCGAGATTGAAAAGGAGATGGTGGACGCGGCGCGCGGATTCGGTCGGTACAACCGCTCGCCTATGAAGATGCGCGCAGCGCGATTCATATCGACGATGCGCGCTCATTTTTCGCCAGCACGCGAACCGTGTATGACGCCATTGTCTCAGAGCCGTCCAATCCGTGGCTGAAAGGCGTGGCGAATCTTTTTACGGCCGAGTTCTATCGTCATGAGATCGATGGCATGGTGGCTGACATGCTATTTCAGACGTTGCGTTTTGTCGTCTTGTCGCGGGTCAACGGTTGACAGCCGAGATGTTGCCCACAGACCTCGCCTCGTCCCCACGGTCGATGGTCGTTCAGGTTTGTGCGGGCAGGCATGACTCGACAACGCGGGCGAAGAAGCTCGCACCGTAGGCCAGCGCTTTGTCGTTGAAGTCATAGTCGGGGTTGTGCAATGGATGGCCGGGGCCATTGCCCAGGATGAGATAGCAACCGGGTACCTGTTCGGACATGAACGAGAAGTCTTCAGATCCGGTGCCGGCTTGTGACTGGCGCACGACATTGTCGCTGCCGACCAGTTCGTCGCACACGGTGGCGGCCGTGTTGGTGACCTCGGGGTCGTTCATGACGGGATGAAAGATCGTACGGAAGTCGACGTCGATCTCGACGCTGTGGGCGAGTGCGGCACCATCGCAAATCGTCTGCATACGGGATGAGATCGTGTCCATCACTGACAGGTTGAGTGCCCGGGCGGTTCCGGCGAGGCGCGCGGACTCCGGAATGACATTGTAGGCGTCACCGGCGTGAATTTGCGTGACCGAGATAACGGCGGCCTCGGTGGGTGGAACATTCCGCGAGACAATTGTTTGCACCTGACCGACGATGTCGGCGGCGATAATGACCGGGTCAATGCCTTGATGTGGCATCGCACCGTGGGCACCTTTGGCTTTGATCGTAATATCGAAAAAGGCACCCGCCGCCGTGCGGATGCCCGGTGACGCGACAAACTTGCCAAGTGGAAGACCGGGTGCATTGTGGATTGCAAACAGATTGTCACAGGGAAACTGCTCAAACAGGCCATCATCAATCATGGCCTTGGCGCCGCCGATGCCCTCCTCACCAGGTTGGAAGATGAAGTTCACCTGCCCGCGGAAATTGCGCGACGCCGAGAGGTATTTGGCGGCGGCGAGCAGCATCGTCGTATGACCGTCGTGTCCACAGGCGTGCATCGTGCCGTCGTGCCCGGAACGGTGTTCGAAGGTGTTGCGCTCGGTTATCGGCAGCGCATCCATGTCAGCGCGCAGACCGATCGCGTTCGTTTCATTACCGACCTTGAGCACACCGACGAGTCCGGTTTGGCCAATGTTGCGATAAACCTCGATGCCGAACTCACCAAGCTTCTCGGCGACAAAATCCGACGTTCTCATCTCCTCGAAACCGAGCTCAGGATGGGCGTGGATGTCACGGCGCCAGCCGGTGAGTTCGTCTTCCATGGCGACAATTTCTTCAACGAGGGACATGCCGATACTCTCTTTTTATGATTTCTTGCCATCGTACACCTGATAATGACGCTATGTGGGGCGTAATGCGGGTCTCATCAATGAGGCTTGCGCCCTGGTCGCTGCCTGTCGGTCTTTTGCTCACGAATCGGCTATGTGGGACAGATCTTCTAAAGGAAATCTTCTGTAGAACAAGAGCTTGGCTTATGATGGGACGCGACCGTGGTTGTGGTCCCCATTGCGACGTGTTTTTGGTTGATAAGCCGAAG
>CAVOBC010000092.1:0-14391 GCA_963693635.1 Gammaproteobacteria bacterium
TCCAGCAGATCGCGCAAGGAGTCCCCGAACATGTTGGTGCCCCACACGACGATTGTGAGGGCAAGCCCTGGCCAGAGCGCGAGGTGTGGAGCGATTTCCATGAACTTGCGCCCTTCACCGCTCAGCATGCCGCCCCAGCTCGGCACATCGGGGGGCAGACCGAACCCAAGAAAGCTGAGCGTTGCCTCGGACAGGATGTTGCCACCCACGCTCGCACTGAAGAGGATGATCAGGGGGGCCATGATGTTGGGCAGCACGTGATGACTGAGGATGCGCCGCACCGGCACGCCGACCGTTCGGGCGGCCGTGAGATAGAGGCTGTCCTTGATCGCGATAACCGCGCTCCGCGCCAACCGCGAGCCGCCGATGCCGCCCGCGATGCCAAGTACAAGGACAATGTTGAGCATGCCGCGACCAAGAAACGACATCACCACGAGCAGAATGAGCAAGCCGGGGATCGCCATCCAGCCGTCGACAAAGCGCTGCACGATCATGTCTACCCGGCCACCAAAATAGCCGCTGATCGCACCGATGATGACCGCCACCACCACGTTGATAGAGGCCGCAGCAAAGCCGACGATGAGCGACACCCGCGCGCCATGGATCACGCGGCTCAGCACGTCGCGACCCAACTGATCGGCGCCAAGCGGATGTGCAAGGGTCGGACCGTCGAGCCGGCTCGGCAAATCCGGGATCGAGTAGTCATACGGCGCAAGCGCGTCGGCGAAGATCGCTGTGAGAACAAAGACGATGACGATGACTGCGGCGACCGTGCCGAGCGGTTGTTCGCGCAGCAAGCGAACCCAGAACCTGACGAGCGGATTGCGCCGGGCAGGTAGCTCACCTGTGACTGATATTGCTTCAGACACTAGTCCTGCCTCGCCCGCGGGTCGAGCCACGCGTAGGTCAGATCGACCAGCAGGTTCACCAGTACCACAAAGGCGGCCACGATCAGCGCGACACCGGTCACCACCGGGTAGTCGCGATCACTCAGCGCATCGACCAACAGACGACCGGTTCCGGGCAAGCCAAAGATAGTCTCAGTGACAACCGCGCCGCCCACCAGCATCGGTATCTGAAAACCCACCCACGTGACCACCGGGATCAGGGCATTGCGCGTCGCGTGCCGCAGAATGACGATGCGTTCACGCAGCCCTTTGGACCAGGCAGTACGGATGAAATCCTGGCGCAGTACCTCCAGCATCATCGTGCGGGTCATGCGCATGGTGCTGCCGGCGAGTGACATGCCGAGCACCATCGACGGGATCACGAACATGCCGAGGTTGCCGAGTGGATCTTCAAAAAACGGAATCACTTCCATTGGCGGGGACCATCGGAACAGCACGGCCGGATAGATCATTACCATCGTGCCGACCCAGAAATTGGGTACCGACATGAAGGCAATGGCGGTGGTGCGGCCAACGTAGTCGCCGACCGAGTTCTGCCGGATCGCTGAGTAGATGCCGATTGGAATCGCAATGACGAGACCGATCAGGATGGATAGCAGGCCGAGTTCGAAGGTGACCGGCAGACGCCCAAAAATCTTCTCTGTCACCGAGCCATAGCCGCTGAATGTCTCACCCAGGTCGCCCTGCACAACGCCGGCAATCCACCGGCCGTATTGCACGTACACCGGTACATCAAGGCCAAGTCGTCGTTCGATAGCAGCGCGATCAACAGTTCCGCTCGCGCCCGGTTGTGCGGCCATCTCGGCAACCATCTGATCGATGATGTCGCCGGGCACCATGCGCACGAGGGAGAAGATGATCACGCTGACCACGAGCAGTGTGGGCACCATGTAGGCCAGCCGTCGCCAGAGATAACCGCCCATGGCTATGCCATCCGCTTGCTTTGATTCAAGGTTTCATCGACTCCTGTTTTCATCGACTAAGGGTTTCATCGATTCATAGTTTCATCGACTAAGGGTTTCATAGCCTAAGGGCTTCATCCACTCAGGGTTTCATCGACTCATCGACCCAGAAGCGCGACCACATCGTGAGGATCATGCCACCGCCTCCGATCGAACGCTGGCCCCAGTAACCGCCCTTGATCCAGGGCTGAACAGCAACGATCGCATCCGGATAGGCGTTCGCGAGCGTGATGTGCTGGCTCGCGTAGTAGGTGCTCGCCCTGGCGACCTCCCGCTTGAAGGTCGAAACATCATCCGCCGCGTACGCAGCCCGCGCCAGGGCGTCATATTTCGGGTCCTTCCACTGGGCAAAGTTTTCGATCTCACCGCTCATAAAGCTGCGAAGGCGGCCAAGGGGCGTGTAGTTGTTGCCCCGCAAGCCAATTACGGTCATGTCAAAGTCCCCCTTATACGCCTTGTTGGACGCCGCCGCCGCGCTGGAGAGCACATTGATTTTGGTCTCGACACCAATCAGCGACCAGTAGTACTTGTATAGCTGTACCCGGTCGAGGTCATCGGCGGGGCTTGCATCATAGGTGAACGAAAAGCCATTCGGATAACCCGCCTCCGCCAGAAGCCGCTTTGCGCCGGCCGGATCATAGCGGTAGCCCTCGCGGACGGATTCGGGCCAGTCCTCCGACCCGGCGTCCCAGCCCAGTTCCACCACGGCCGGGCCACCGAGGCCGTATGGTGCCGACGTCGCCCGACCAAAATAGTAGTGCTCCGCTATCGCCGGCACGTCTATCGCCTTCTGCATCGCCTGACGCACCCGCAGATCGTCAAAGGGAGGTCGGGTCACCTGCATCGTGCTTTCCCGATTAAGACCACCGGATCTCGCGTAGAAGATGCGCATCTCGGGATTGCTGCGTTCAATCGCCCGGGCTTCTTCAATCGTGAGACCCGTCAACACGTCGATCTTGCCGGAGCGCAGCGCAGCGATCTGGGTTGCGCGATCCGGAATGACGAGCACCCGCAACTTGTCAGCAAACGGCAGACGCATGCCAGGGAAACGCGTGTCCCGGTACCAGTAGTTCGGATTGCTCTGGTAGGTCCAGGACACGCCATCAACGTGATCCTCAAGCATGAAGGGGCCCGTGCCCACCAGGTGACGCCAATTGCGGTGATCGCCGTACTGCTCGATGACTTCTCGCGGTGAGATCCAGGAGCCTTCCCAGGACTGCCAGTACATTGCCGAGAGCGACAGCAACGATGGTTCGGCGACCTTGACCTCGACCGTCCACGGGTCGGTGGCGCCCGCAGACACGATCTGCGCCGACTTGATCATGTGGGCGTACGGACTCGGGCCCTGGTCGGCAAATGGCCCCGTCCCGATCACCCGCTGGATCGACATCTCGACATCGTAGGCGTCGAATTCACGGCCATTTACCGGCGGCTTGTCGTGCCAGTGGATGCCGCGCCGGATGTGGAAGATGACCGTCGTTGAATCAGGCATCTCCCAGCTTTCAGCAAGGTGCGGCGTGATGACGTCCACCGGTACGAAGCCAGACGTGAAGCCATAGCGTTCTTTAGGGATGGACCAGTCACCGATGCCGAGTTTCTCAAGGACCGGTGACGCCGACATCGTGCCATTCCAGTTGTACCAGGGGTCAGTGTGCTCATAGTCTATGAGCGTTGTCACTGTGATGGTGCCGCCGTAACGGGGCGTTTCAACCATCTCTCCCCACACATTGCGCATCTTGTCGGATGCTGCGTCTGACGCCGTGTTCGACGCCGCCCCGGGTGCAGCCGTCGCAGCCGAGGTGCCGAACAAGAGCACGAGCGAGATGCCAAGCAGGAGCCGCCACTCGGCGCTGCGTGGTCCGCGTTCGACGGATCGTGCTCTCATCAGCTGTTCAACGCCGATCAACCCTGCTCCGCCACCCAACTGGGATCCCGCTTCTCCGCGAACGCGGTCATCCCTTCACGGGCCTCCGGCGTCGCGAACATCCGCGCCGACAGTTCTCCCATCGCCTTGAAGGCATCGCCCGTGCTGAGCGTGGGAACCAGTCGGGCCATCTTCTTGGTCTCAGCCAACGCGTTGGGGCTGCACTTCTTGAGGGAATCGATAATCCCGTCGACCGCCGCGTCGAGTTGATCCGCTGGCACAGCGCGGTTGATAAAACCCCACTCCGCCGCCTCGGCCGCAGTGAACGTGTCGCCCGTCAGCATGAGTTCCGCGCCCTTGAGTGTGCTAAAACGCGGCAGGCAAACGACCGAGATCACCGCCGGCACCACGCCGATACGCACCTCGCTGAAGGCCATCGTGGCATCCTCCTTCATGATCACAAAGTCACAGGCGGACATCAGACCGAGGCCACCCGCGCGCACCGCGCCATTGACACGCGCGACGACCGGCTTCGGCGACTGCCAGATCATGTCGATCATGCCCGGCAGACCCCGCCCGCCGCGTCGCGGGGCGGGCGCGTCCCCGCGTGCAGTGGCGACATTCGCGTCCCGCGACTCCTTAAGGTCAGCACCCGCACAAAAGACAGTGCCGCTGTGCGTCAGCACCACGGCCCGGACCGCGTCATCCCCAAGCGCCGCTTCCAGATGGGCCTCAAGTTCGCCCGTCAATTGGCGGGACAACGCATTGCGGTTCCGCGGCGAGTCGAGCGTGATGGTGGCGATGCCGCCGCTGATGTCGAGATGGACGACCTCGTCCGGCGCTGCGTCTGTCATGGAGATTCCTCGTCAGGATGTGTGATGTTTTGATGTTGGCACAGAAAAGTACCACCATTCGGGTACGGCTCGCGACCGTGCTGCCAATGGCCCGGGATTCTGCCACCGGAGCGGCCCGTGCCATCGAGGCTATAACAATTCGACCGACAGCGTACGACCCGACACTACGCCCACATCGTTATCGGATTGCTAACCAGACGTCGCCGCAATCTCGAAGTGCAGACGAAACTCGGCGCCCGGTGACCCGCTGACGACATCTACCGTCCCGCCCATCAGCGTCACAAGTTGATGCACGAGGGCGAGTCCAATACCCGTGCCCACAGTCTCTCGGGTCAGTTCACTTTCGCTGCGATAGCGGTCCTCGACCCGCTTGGCCTTCTCCGGGTCCCGGCGCGCCGGGCGGACATCTTTCTTTGAGCCGGCTCGCGAGCTGGGATCAAATCGCGCTGCGACCTCGCTCTTCAAACTCGACTCCGTCTCCTTCGCCTCCCGGATCGCCGCGACAAGCTGATCGTAAAGCGCCTCACCGCTCGTCTCGTCGGCCTCTGCGGGAGCACCACGCTCGTTTGCGTTCACGCTCCTGTTGACGCTGTCGTCTGCGCTCTCGTCCCGCCCTTGTCCAGGCCCTCGTCCAGGACAGGAGGAGCAGCGGTCTGCCGGCGCAAGTTGTTGCCCGCCAGGAGTCGTGCCACCTCTGTTTGCAGGAGCAGGCGTTCTTGCAACTCCGGTTTTGAAACCCCGTATCGGTTGGAGTCGAGGTCTCCTGGCGGCACGAACGGCGGCGTCAGGGAACCATCCGGGTGTACCTGAAAGAAAGACCATAGACCGGGAACGTCACTGACGACCGGAAACGACGCGAGGGGTGATGGCTTGATAAATGCACTGTCCTCATTGCCACTCACGACCAGAAAGTCGTATTCGGCAATTGATCTTGCTTCTTCCCGGGCAATCATCGTAAGGACACGTTCGCTGATCCCTCCGTCAGGTCCTCGGCGAGCAGACGATGTTGGTAGAACGCTGCGAGCTGCAGTTGCTGAAACGCCTGATACAACAGGGTGACGGTTGGTATCAGAAGCGCGACCAGCACAGCGCCGACGACCAGCCACAGCCGTCCCGGGGTCAGTATTCGACGCGGCCTCGTCGCACGAGGCGGTATCCCGCGCCGCGTACTGTCGTCAAGAATCGTGGAGATTTGGGGTCCGGTTCGATCTTGCGCCGCAGCTTGGCGATGTGAATGTCGACCGTGCGTGTCTCCAGGTGACGCGCATACCCCCACACCTGGGTCAGCAGTTCTTCCCGCGACACCGGCCGGTCATGGTGCGCAACGATCGAGGAGCCCCATGGCAAAAGCCGCCACATTCAGGTTCCGAAACGATAACGCAGCTTGACGACCAGTCCTTCGGTCAGCGGGTTTGCGAACGCTTCATCGTAAATCTCGCCGAAGGACTGGGTCGCGACAAGGCCCGAAGGGTTGCTCGCCCGGGTGTAGACGACAAAGAGATCGGACAACGGCGCGATCTGCCAGCGATAGCGAACCTGCAGCGTCAGGTTGCTGATGGCAAAGTTGTCCGCCGGCTCACTCGGATCCCGCGCGACTGCAAGCAGATTCCCGGGCCTGGTCGGCACCCGAAAGCGCGCCTGTCCCCGCGCGATGACGCCCGCCCATTGCAGCGAGAAGCGGAGCTGCTGAGTTGCCGAGAAGAAAATATCGGTGTTCAGCTTGGGCTTCCACTGCTCCGCTCGAAATGTCGTGAAATCCCCGTCGCCCTGGTAGAGCAGCCAACCGTCGTGATTCACATAGTCGACGAGGCCAACGACAGAAACACGATCCGATAGCGCATACGCAAGGCCAAACTGGACGGTGCCACGCCAGCCGCCAAGGTCTTCCTGGTCACCCTGAAGACTCGCGCGAAACGCGAGCTTCTTCGAGGCATCGGACTCAAAGCGTGCACTCAGCCCCCAACGCTTCTCAATGCGAAAGACGCCATCACCACGCGCACCGCGATCGTCGAGTGTCGAAGGATTAAAGCCGAGCGACGCACGCAAACTGGAGCGCCCTTTGAAGGTCATGGAGTTACTGAATCGAATGCGACTGTCCACGAATTGGCCATCTGTATTGAACTCGCTGGACCCGAACAGCGAGGTACTTAAGGTTCGGAACGGGCCGATGTTGGAGCCGTTGAACGAGATGTTACTGCGTATGTTCCCAATATCGTTGCGGCGCATGAAGCCGAAGTCGTTGAAATCAAGCTCGTCGTCGAAATAGTCGAAGCCCACACCCGCGAACACGCCCCGGCTGGGCCGGTAGATGACGGTTCCCTGAATGCCATAGCCCGTGGCGTCACCGAGAACGGCGTCTGATGTATTGCTCGCCATCGCCACACCACCGATATCCCACGCCCCACTCGGCGACTGCCGCGTCATGTCGACCGCCAGAACCGACGCATCACGGAGCGGGTGATCGACGAGTGTCGAGATCAGCCCGATACTGCGCCGCCCATCATCGGTGTTCTCCCAGAGCCCGCGCACAACCGCAAAGTCGCGACCGTCGGACATCGCCTCTACACCCCCTATACCGCCGGGGCCCGGCAGATCAGGCATCGCATCGAATATAGTGTCGTCTTCAAACGCCATCAACGCGCCGTAACGGAATGAGCCTGCCTGGCCTGTCACTTTACCGGCACCGATCAGGTCTGATGGTTCCGCAAGGTCGAGCGCGTCAACGCTAAAGTCGTCCAGCAGATCCGGCCCGCGCGGCCGCGCGCCTATGCGGCGCATGTGCACGAGCTTGTTGGACACAAATCTGAAACCACTGCCTGCGATGCCCGAAAAGCGTCCGCCGGAGCCGCCAGAACCACCGCGCCGACCGCTGCTGCCCGTCTCAAAGATGTCGACCCCTTCAAGAAAGAACAAGCGCTTTTCAGGGAAGAAAGTCTCAAACGCAGTCAGATTGACGACGACGTCGTCCGCTTCGACATTGCCGAAGTCCGGGTTAGCCGTTGCAGTAACTTGCAGGCCCGGCCAGGGGCGCCAGAACAGGTCAACCCCTGCCCGATAACGTTCCCGATCCCTGATGTTGTCGAAGGTTGCCGAGGAGTAGGCGAAAGCGCTGAACTCCTGGCGTGGTTCTACGTCCCTGAGCCTGATCGGCTGCAACACTGACAGGTACCGGGGCTGCGAGAAGGGTAACGCTGGCCACGACCAGCTCTCATCGAGATGGCCGACTGTGCGGGACAAATAGAGCCCCATCTTTCGTTCACCTTCACTGGCGGGCATCGGCATGGTGGACCACGGCACGAATATCTCTGCAGTCCAGCCGTCATCGGTCTCTGCGGTTGCGCCGCGCCACGGGCCGTCCCAGTCGCGGGAGAAACTGCGCTCCGGCTGAATCGTCCCATCGCTGAGGCTTCCACCTAGATTAATACCGAAATAGTATCCATAGAGACCGGTACCCGAAGGATCGAGCGTGACCGATACTCCGTCGCGACTGATGAACGCATCGCGTGAGGAGAGACGGGCAATGAGCGTACTCGGTGGTTGCAGACTGTGCATCGAGACGTAGAAGCCGTCGTCGGTATAGAAGAAGCGCGAACGCGTCTCGTACACCGGTTCACTCAACGTGTCCGGGCTGATGACCGTCATGTTGTCGTACACAGGAACGCTGGCCCATATAGCCTCATCTAGCCGGCCGTCGATCTGGACCGAGACGTCGTTGAACCTTGGCACCGCCAGCGCCTCGGTCGTCGCATCGATGCCGCCGCCCTGGGCCCGCTCGAACACGACAGGCGCGCGTGCCGTCTGCGCGCCCGGTGCCGCCGGCACGGGCTGATTCGCTGCGCTGGCGGCTGCCATCGACACCCGCGGAGCGAGGGTGAATCGGGACGCGGCCGGGACGCTGGCAGCGGGTGCCAGCGCGAATGCCTGAGACGCATCAAGCGCGCGGTCGGAAAGGACTGAATACGGCTCCCGCGCGTCAGCACAGATCGCACTGACCGACACCAGCCAAGTGCCGACGACCAGCACCTGGATCTTCGAAAAGGAAATATGACCCCCTGGAGGTTGTTAGGTATTTCTGCGGATGCGAATAATATAGCACGGGGTCAGTAGTGCGAAATGTCAGCGGCTCACGGGCGCTTTGAGTTGCACCGACCGGTCATAGTTAGCGCATGCGAGATGAATCGCAATGAAATCAGCCAGCCAGAGCATCCTTGCTCGCCCAGTACGAATGCGTGCCGACGCAAATCCGCTGGGGCAATGCAACCGACGCTATCGGGCCGGCGGCGATATCGGCTGCGGAGAATATCTGGCACGCAGACGAATCCGTGTTCATGTCCGTCGTGAAGGTCATGATGTAGCCGTCATCCTCCGCATCAGCGACACCACCATCACGCGGTGCCATCGGACTTTCGCTGGCGTAGACCCCATCCGGGAACTGATAGGTCTCGACCTTGCCGGTGTCCACATCAAGCCGCTGGATGCCATCGAACAGGAACCATCCCGGCTTCGCGGTCATCTCCCAGGTGTACCGATAGGGCTTGCCCGCGAACCAGGGATTGATCATGCCAAACTCTGAGATGCGATCAGCGAGCGCGCCCTCGGTGACCGCACCGGTCTTCATATTGAAGCGCCATCGATAGGCGTGGGCACCGACCGCCCCAATGTCCAGCATGCTAAACGCCTTGCGGTTGTCCGGCACTTCCGTCCTGACGCCCCGCCGCGGGTCTTGCGTGTAGCCGTCGAGAACAACCTCGTCGCCGTCCTCAAACGCGTTAATCCAGTGCAAAACATAGGTCGGCTTCGCGTCGAACCATCGCACCTCTGACGATTCGCCGCGCCGGGGGACGATGCCGAACCGACTCGGCAATTGCGGGAAGAACCGGACCGCATGCGCGCCCTTGGCCAGTGCATCCGGGTCCCAAAAGAGCGGCAGGTCGTTCAGAATCGCAAAGCGCTCGGTGAACGCCATGTCATGAGGCAGGCGCGGCCCCGGCAACTCAATCGGTATGTAGTGGGCAAGCTGACCCGTTCTGTCAACCACGCCGTAGTGCATGAACGGCGCTTCCTTTGCATAGTTGAAGAAAAGCATCTCGCCGGTCGCTTCATCGACTTTGGTGTGAGCAGCCACGCCCCAACCCGGCGTCACCCCCTGGGTCCAGGGCGCGAGTCCCCGGTGCTGCAGGGTGACCGGGTCCAACTGATAGATGTCCCCGCACTGGTAGAAACTGGTAGCCGCAAGTCCGGCGTGGACGACGACATCGGTGCTGGATGAGTCTTTCAGTCGTGTGCGCGCACCCCAGCCTTCGCGCTCGGACTTGGCTGGATGCTCCATCAAACCGGCCCACAAGGGTCGCCCGGCCTCCCGCTCCGCTTCAAAGCCGGCGGTGCGGATGAAGCGATTGTGGTACTCGGTGCGACCGTCTTCAAATCGCAATGAGTGCAACATGCCATCACCATCAAAGGGGTGATATCGACCGATGGCACCGTGCAGCGGATTCTCTGTATTGCGTAGATACACCCCGGCCAGATCCCGCGGCAGATCACCGACCACGTCGAGATCGTACGCATCAAACTCGCGCGAATTGGGCTGCCATGGGCCAGTACGATAGGGATGGTCGTCATCCTCCGGCAACTGACCACGGATGTTCGCCACCAATTCAACTCTCACAAAGCCACCCCACTCAAAGAAATCTGGTTTTACGCCACATCAGACCATCATCGCAGTCTCTCCGCTCTAACACATCACGCCTTTGAGGATCACCTCAGGGGACGTTATTGCCCTGCCACTGCTCCCGACCTATGCTGCAAGCCTCTTCATGAGAAGTGATGAGACTTGATGAGAAGTAACAAGAAGTAACAAGAAGTAATGAGAAGTATGAGAAGTAACGAGGACCTGCTCATGGCCGAGACCATCGAACTCGAGATATTCACCGACTACGTCTGACCGTGGTGTTACCTCAGTACCGGGCGTATTGAAAAACTGAAGGAAAACTTCGACATCAATGTCACATTGGTGCATTTCCCCCTGCATCCGGACACGCCGATGGAGGGCAAGTCCCTCGAGTCCCTCTTTAAGGGACGGGGCGACCCGAAGGCGATGTATGCACAGATGAAAGCCCTGATGGACGCCGAGGGCTTGCCGTACGGTCAGCGCACCCACACCTACAACAGTCGTCTGGCCCAGGAGCTTGGCAAGTGGGTTGACGATTTCTCACTGCCGGGTGGCTCTACACAGGCTGACGCGTTCCACGACGCCATGTATCGGGCGTACTTTGTTGACGGCAAGAACATCGCGGACGAAGACTCGCTGGTCGCCCTCGCAGTTGGCGTCGGCCTGCCAGAGGAAGAAGCGCGCGAGGTATTGAAGTCCCGACGATTCCAGAAAGCGGTGGATGACGATTGGGCGAAGTCTCGCGAATACGGCGTGACCGGTGTTCCAACCTTCGTCGCAGGCGGTCACGGCGTGGTGGGCGCCCAACCCTACGAGGCACTGGAAGGTCTGTTAACGCAGGTGGGGGTGACGCCTCGAAACTGAAGTCTCGCCTTCGACCGGTCCCGCCGTTGCAAGGCCCCACGCGCAATCCCTGACGGCCATGTTATTCAGGCTGCGAGTGGCGGTGCAGGTGGAAAACGAGGCAAAAAAAGGGATAGCCATTCCATCCCTTTTTTCATTCTTTCTGAGTCATTCACCCATTCACCCATTCAACGACCATCCAACCAGAACGAATCTAATCAGCCTGGCCGCTTCACCCTCGCTTGCGTCCAAACAATCCCAGACCCGCAAGTGCCAGGATCAGAGCAGTCGCTGGCGCCGGTACGCTCGCGTTGTAGTTAATATCGTCCAACAACATCATGTCGCCGCTTGCGCCGGTGCTATGGAATTCAACACTCGTCAGGTTCGTGAAGCCAGCACTCAGCGCAAAGGTCGACCATGCGTTGGTCGCCGTTGCGAAATTCTGAACAACTGTCCCACCGCCAGACAGGAAGCCTGTCACTTCGATATTATGGGTGTGGTAGCAGAAAACCCATTGGCACCATCGAACTCATTAAAGGTGAAGGTCCCACCACCGAGCAGTGTCAGGCTGCTCGAGACCGACAGAGCAAGGTTTGTCTCGGACCTGCACCTGGCGCTGAAGCAAGTCGGATTTGTCACCCAGGCGTCAACGCCCGGTGTTAACCATCACCCGATGCATAACGCGATCGTAGGCCTTGTCTCGCACCAGATAGTGCTGGGTTTTCTCGTTGTCCCAGATCGTCAGCGTGCCGGGGTTCCAACTCACGCGCAGTTGCAGTTCCGGCACGTTGGTCTGCCTGAAGAGGAATTCGAGCAGCATGTCGCTCTCTTCCTTGCGCATCCCAACAATACTATTGGTGTACAAGCGGTTTACGTACAGGGATTTGCAGCCAGTGTCGGGATCTGTGATCACCACCGGGTGCTCAACCGGCGCAGCATCCGGATTAGATACACCCCAGGAGTTCATGGCTGTCAGTCCTTCAAGAAACTCGCGCAGCGTCGGCGACAGTCGTTGGTACGCCGCTTCCATGTCCGCAAACAACGTGTCCCGTCCATAGGGCGGAACCTTGTGCGCCAGAAGGAAGCTGAACCACTGGGTGAGTTCACGAGGCGGCCCATCGGTGTGCCAACTGTCGCCCACATCGGGGCCCATGGGATAATTAGGCGGTGCGATTAGCTTCACGCCGACATGTCCGGCAACGTCGTCCCAAATCGGGTGGGCCGCGCGCTCTGCAACGCCAAACTCTTCAGCAAACTGCAACAGCGCATCCGGCGGCAGCGCCTCCTGGCCCTGGACTACCAGCACCTTGTGCTCGACAAGCGCGGCCTTGAAGTCGGCTACCATGTCGCTGTCAACAGCACATAGGTTGACACCATTTATCTCGGCACCCAACGTTCCGTTCAGTCGTCTGGTTTCCAGCATGGACCCATTATTCATCTTTCTGACGCAACGTGCGACCCGCGCAACTTCTACGCCCGCCGTGACCCGCGCCCCCGCATCTGCAATCATTCTTCAAAACGTTAGGACGCCCTGATATGAAGATCACTGACATCCAACTGCGGCGACTGCGTGTCATCGAAGACGTCGGCACCCTGGTGCCCGCGTGGCCCGGTGCGGCCATGACGTTCCGGCGTGGTGGTGGCGCTTTTGTTGAGATCACGACCGACGATGGCCTTACTGGCATCGGTCCGGGCGTTGATCCAGGGTCCATTGAGGCTGCGAGGTCGCTCCTCGTGGGCGAAAACCCGTTTGCGATCGAGCGGCATGCGGAGCGTCTGCCCTGGTTTGTGCGCGGGCGAGGATACGGCGGCCCGGCCGGTTACGACATCGCCCTATGGGACCTTATTGGCAAGGCATCGGGGCAAACGCTTCGGGAGATACTCGGCGGCGGTGACGATCACGTCGTGCCGTACGCGAGCCTGATTGTGCTTTCAGAGCCCCAGGAGCGGGCAAGCCAGGCAGCAAGTCTGGTCGCAGACGGCTGGCGCGCGATCAAACTCAGAATCCATTGCGACACGATTGCCGAAGATATCGACCTGATATCTCGTGTTCGCGATGCCGTGGGTCCTGACATCACGCTCATGGCTGACGCCAACCAGGCCCAGTCAGGG
Source organism: Gammaproteobacteria bacterium (assembly GCA_963693635.1). Lineage (GTDB taxonomy): Bacteria > Pseudomonadota > Gammaproteobacteria > Pseudomonadales > Azotimanducaceae > CAVOBC01. The sequence continues at coordinate 13,212 of CAVOBC010000092.1, forward strand.
CACGGCTGGCAACCCGGCGTTCAGTGGGATCTGCAGCGGGCGCTCACGACCGCCCGGGAACTGGAGGGCCTCGGCGTTTTCTGGCTAGAAGAGCCGTTGCCACGACACGCATTTGCAGACCTCGCGCGGCTGAATGACAAGGTTAACCTGCGCATCGCCGGCGGCGAAAACAATACCGGGGAACACGAGTTTGCCCGCATGCTTAGTGACGGTGTCTACGACGTTGTGCAACCCGAGAGCATGGTGCTCGGAGGCCTGACGCCGGTTCGGCACGTGGGGGAACTCGCGCGGTCGTTCGACAAGCTGTGTGTGCCCCACCACGGCGGCGGCGACATCGGCGTGATAGCTCACCTACACTTCGTTGCCGCGTCTGCCAATGCGCCCTTCATGGAGTTGCTGCACGACCCGCCGATTGGTGACTACCGGCACCGTTTCGCGATGTTCGCCGACCCTCCCACGGTCGCAGACGGTATCATGCGCGTGCCATCCGGCGCCGGACTCGGCGTCGAGATCGATCCCGCTCTGATCGAAGGTGGCTAGTTCTTGTCCCAAAATTTCCACCCTGACGATTCTTGGGAGTCGGTTCGCAAGCAAACCTCGTACCTCCTGCAGAAAAGAGGCTTGCAGAAAAGAGGCTTGCAGAAAAGAGGCCTGCAAAAAATGTCGGTGCATCCTTGCACCGTATGCGCGTGTCGCGTAACACCATGAGGGTTCCCTTTTGAATGCCCCGACCGGGCTCCGCCAGATCATGCTCGAGTCAGCGCCGCCGTCGGTGCGCAGCCGCGCGGCCGAGGCGCTCGGTACTGGCGATGAGATTCTCATCCAGGCATCCACCGACATGGGACCAGACGGGCAGTTCCAGCAGCACTGGTTAACTGTCACGCGATCGCTCGTATTTCTGCAACGCGACTCGCGAGCGCCCAAGGGGGCGGCGCAAGCACAAGCCGCGGGTCCCCAACTGCCGGAAGAACCAGTCCCGATCGCAACCATCACCGGGGCTCGCACGGAACCCCTGGTCGGGGGTGGCATGCTGTTACTGGCGCGGCGCGACGCCCCGACAGTTCGCATTTTCTACTCCGAGTCCCTTGCGGCCAGGTTCTCCGAAATCGCACGTGGCATCGAGCAGTTGCGCAAGGGCGAGGCATTCCAGATCAATGCGGAAGTGGAACGCCTGCGATGC
>CAVOBC010000093.1:0-14327 GCA_963693635.1 Gammaproteobacteria bacterium
TTGCGCAACCGCTGCTCGTCCTCCAGTGCTTTGGTCACATCGTCGAACGCGGCCTGAACTGCGTCCGGCGGGGCGGTGTCGTCGATGTTCACCTGCGTGACCGAAATACCTGTGCGGTAGTTATTCATATAGATTTCGATGCGTGCCTTAACCTCGGATGCGAGCAACGCGCGCCCCTCGGTCAGAACCTCATGCATCTCCGTGCCGCCAACAACGTGCCTGAGCGCACTCTCGGTGGCGTGGGCGAGGCTAATGTCCGGATCCTTGACCCGCAGCAAGTAGTCTTCGGAGTTACCGATGACGTACTGAACCGTCAACCGGATTTTGACGATGTTCTCGTCCTCCGTCAGCATTTCCGCCTCGTGCAGATGCGACTTGACCTCGGTCGCATTCACAATGAGCACCTGCTCGATGAGCGGCGCCCGCCAGTGCAGGCCCGGCATCCCCAGGTCACCCGTCGACTCGCCAAACCGCAGCACAACGGCGCGCTCCTTGGCATCGAGCTGATAGACACCCGCTGCCGCCCACAGACCGACCAGGACCAGCAGGATGATCGCTATCACTCCGCCGTTAATGGATGGGGTGCCGCCACCGATCGGTCCACCGCCGCCCCCCTTGCCGCCGAACAGGGACCCCAGCCTCCGCTGAATTTTGCGGAAGACCTCATCCAGATCCGGGGGACCCTGATCGTCCCGATTGCCCCAAGGGTCTTTGTCGCCCTTGTTGCCTCCGCCAGGCTCATTCCAAGCCATACCATCTCTCCTGAAGGTCTGCGATCACCGCAGACAAAGGCACCTATTTTCACATTTATACGTGATGGTGTCATACGTTGTCTTGTAATTGGCAGGCGATTCATGGCGCCGACACGCGTCATCGATCAGCGGGTCAAAATCAGACACCCTTGCGACTCAGTGCGCGCCGGGGCGCGGCTGCTGCCAGTTCTCGATCATGCGCTCAGGCAAGGGCGGCAGCGCGAGCTTTGGCGGCCCATGACGTTTGACGATCTGCTGCAAGCGCCGCTCGTCACAGCGCACCTGCAATTCAACATCACCGAATTCTGTGAAGCACTCCTCGATGACGGCACCGACGGCAAAGAGCGCCGAGCGCAGGCCGCCCTGAGACGGCGCAAGCGTCAGCACGGATTCAACCATGCCGCGTGACAGCCGTTGTGCGATCGCCTCGCCGACCAGCGCCAGGCCATTGCCCTCAAGGGCAGAGACCCACACGCGCTGCGGCTTGCCACTCGCATCGTAATCGATGCGCGGAGCCTCGCCGTTGCGGTCAATCTTGTTCATCACCAGAAGTTGCGGCACCGCTTCTGCCCCGATTTCATCCAACACCACCTGCACATCCTCCACCTCGCGACGGTGTTCATCGGAGGACGCGTCAATAATGTGCAGGAGCAAATTGGCCTCGGTAACCTCCTCCAGGGTCGCGCGGAACGCGTCGACCAGCGTGTGCGGCAAGCGCCGGATGAAACCGACGGTATCCGACAGGACGATTTCGCCGTAATTCGGCACCGCGAACCGCCGAACCGTCGGGTCCAGGGTCGCAAACAACTGATCCGCGGCATAGACCGACGAGTTGACCAGTGCATTGAACAGTGTCGACTTGCCGGCGTTGGTATAGCCCACAAGCGACACGGTATTAATCTCCGACCGGCTCCGTGCGCGGCGGTTTTGCGCCCGTTGGCGCCGCACGCGCGAGAGCCGTCGATTGATCTGTTTGACCCGGTTGGCCAGCATTCGCTGGTCCGCTTCGAGCTGGGTTTCTCCCGCGCCACCAACACCGATGGCGGATCCGCCGGCACGACCAGAGCCGCCGCGTTGTCGCTCGAGGTGCGTCCAGCCACGGACCAGGCGGGTGGACATGTGGTGCAACTGGGCAAGTTCCACCTGCAGTTTGCCCTCGTGGGTCTTTGCGCGATCGGAGAAGATAAAAAGGATCAGGCCGGTGCGCCCCGTTACACGTCGCGACAACGCTTCTTCGAGGTTCCGCTCCTGCGTGGGAGTCAGCTCGTGATCGAAGATAACGAGCTCTGCGTCCAGCTCGTTTGCGGCTTCGAGCACTTCGTCTACCTTGCCGCGCCCAACAAAGGTGCCCGGATCGGGCCGGCGCACCACCGTGTCGAGACACGCCACGGCTTGAAGGCCGGCTGAGCGCGCGAGCTCCTGGAACTCGCCCGACGACGAACTCTCTGCGCGCTTGCCCGTCCCCTCAATGTGCACCAGCAGCACGCGGCTACCAGCCTCCGGTCGTTCAAACAGCATCGGTATGGCCCATCAGAGATCGCCCAGAGGCACTATCGGCCAGGGTTGTCTCGCTATTCCTCGTTTGCCTCATCATCCCCCGTAGCGATGCGAACGTTGCGCGACGGCACAATAGTCGAAATCGCGGATTTGTAGATCATCTGGCTGACGGAGTCCCGCAGCAAGATGACAAAGTTGTCAAATGATTCGATTTGACCCTGCAATTTGATACCGCTGACCAGATAGATCGAAACGGGTATTCGGTCCTTCCTTAGCGCATTGAGGAAAGGGTCTTGTAACGACTGCCCCTTTGACATTTCGCACTCCTTGTATTGCTGCCGCTGGCGAGTCCACGCCACTCCCCAGCGCCCATGAAACGCAACACCCGCCGTTCGGTGCTGTTTTTCTCACGGGAACGCGCAGAGCGCAAACGTTTTTGACGAGCGGACGTGTACCGCAGGCACGAACCGCTGCGACGTCCGCCCCACTTCATCACGCCAAACGGGTGCGGTGAGCAGCCGTCAGTCCACGGCGCGGGACTGCAGAACATCCAGGACCTCCACCGGGTCGGGTGCGCCCAGTCGATGCACATCCGGCCATCTCCGCAGCCAGGTTATCTGCCGCTTGGCCAGTTGCCGGGTGGCGGCGAGACCTTTCTCACGCATGCGGCCTGCATCATATTCGCCGGCAAGGTAACCCCACACCTGCCGGTAGCCCACCGACTTGATCGCAGGCAAGTCAGGACGAAGATCGCCCCGGTCTCGCAGTGCGGCAACCTCGTCGATCAAGCCTGCCGCCAGCATCGCGTCGAAGCGGGCAGCAATCGTCGCATGCAGCACGTCCCGGGCTTCCGGCCAGATGGCAAACTGTGTCATCGGAAACTCGCTCGCCCCGGGCGGCGACGCAGCCCGTAGGTCCGTCATCGAGCGACCGGATATCTCCCAGACCTCGAGCGCGCGCTGCAGCCGCTGGGGGTCATTGGGGTGAATCCGCGCCGCCGAGACAGGATCGACTACCTGCAGCCGTTCATGCACGCCCGTCCAGCCCTCTGCATCAGCGAGCGCCTGGATGCGACTGCGGACCGCCGGGTCTGCCGATGGCATTGCCGAGAGGCCGCCGCGCAGCGCCTTGAAGTACAACATGCTGCCGCCAACCAGCAGCGGCGTTCGACCGCGGCTGACAATCTCGCCGCAAAGTCGTGTCGCGTCGTCGCGAAACCGCGCCGCTGAGTAGATGTCTGCCGGATCACAGATGTCGATCAAATGGTGCCTGACATCGCGCTGTTCCTGATGCGTTGGCTTTGCCGTGCCGATGTTCATGCCACGGTAGATCTGGGCCGAGTCCACGCTGATGATCTCGACCGGCATGCGCCGGGCGAGCGCCATTGCGAGGCTCGACTTGCCACTCGCGGTAGGGCCCATCAAGGCAACCGCCCGTGTGATCATCACTTGCCGCTTGCCGAGATCACAAGCGGCCTGCCTCCTCGTCAGCCGGTCGGGCGAACGGCCACGGGCCGCACTTCACTATCGGGGTCATCGGCATCCATTGACGATCTGCGCGAGATTCAGGCGCTGTCAAGAAAGGCCTTGTCAAAAAAGGCCTTGTCAAAAAAAGCCCGGTCAAGAGTCGCCCTGTCAAGAAAGCAGCATCAGGAAACGCACTATCAAAAGAACCCGTTTTGAAAACGTACTATTGCCCACGCAGGAAGAGGCGATCGAGGTCAACCAGCGTCTGTTCCGTCCAGGTCGGGCGGCCGTGGTTGCACTGACCAGAGCGCTCGGTTGCCTCCATGTCGCGCAGCAGCGCATTCATCTCGGGAAGCGACAACTTGCGGCCCGCGCGCACAGAACAGTGGCAGGCCATGGAGGCGAGCATCTGATCCTGCATGTCTTCAACCAGGCTGGCGGTGCCGAATTCGCCCAGATCCGCGAGAATGTCCCGCGTCATCTGTTCGATGTCGGCATCACGCAGCAGCGCCGGAACCGCACGCACCAACAGGGACTCGTCCGACAGGCATTCGATGCCGATGCCCATTTCGGCGAGCGCCTCACGGTGCGTCTCCACCTCTGCAGCGTCTGCCGCAGAGACGCTGAGCGACACCGGGACCAGCAGTGGTTGCGATATCAATCGCCGGTCGGCGACCGACTGCTTCATCCGCTCGTAGGTGATGCGCTCGTGGGCCGCGTGCATGTCAACGATGACGAGGCCGCTCGCAGTCTCCGACAGGATGTAGATCCCGTGCAATTGGGCAACCGCGTACCCGAGCGGGGGAACGTCGCCTGCGTCAGGCGCTTCGGCGCCCGCTGTGTTGTCCTTGCCATCTTCGATGTCGAGCAGGCGCCGGTATTGTTTGGCCTCCTCGGCGACGCGCCATGCGTTCGAGGTTGAAGGTGCAAAACGCAGGCCGGCCTGCCGACTAACACTCGCTTGCGCGTCCCCGTTACCACCGGGGCCTGTTGGACCTGACGGTTGCTGCCAACGGTCCGCGACCCGCTCAGCGCCTTCCTCTCTGGCGTCGCTCGCATCCGGGCGCACCTCGGCCAGCGCGTGGTGGATCGCGCGGAACAGAAAGTCGTGGACGTGCCGTGAATCGCGAAAGCGGACTTCGTGCTTGGTTGGATGCACATTGACATCGACCCGGTGCGGGTCGAGTCCAAGGAAGAGCACGAACACCGGATGGCGCCCGTGAAAGAGCACGTCCCGATAGGCTTGTCTGACGGCATGGCTCACGAGCTTGTCTCGAATCATGCGGCCATTGACGTAGAAGTGCTGACTGTCAGCCTGGCTCCGCGAGTGGGTCGGCAGCCCGATCCAGCCCCGCAGCGACACCGTGTCATCGCCTTCCTCGACATAGATGGCGTTGTCCAGGAAGGCGCCACCCACGATCTCGCCCGTGCGCCGCGCGATCATGTCCGCGTCGCCGGCCACCGGCAGGTTGCGAACCTGGCGCTCGTTGTGCCTGACACCAATCGCGACCGCCGGATTCGCAAGCGCCAGTCGGCGGATGACGTCATCGATGCGCTGGTACTCGGTGCGCTCGGTCTTCAGAAACTTGCGCCTCCCCGGGGTATTGAAAAAGAGATCTCGCACTTCCACCGTTGCGCCCCGTGCCCGCGGTGCTGGCAGAATCTCTGCCTCCGCGCCCACCCCGGCGGCGGCCACGCGCCAGCCGGCTTCCGGCGCATCTGAGGTATTGCTCGTCAGGGTCAGCTTGGATACGGACGCGATACTGGCGAGCGCTTCACCGCGAAAACCAAGGGTCATCACCGCATCAAGGTCACTTGACGTCAAAATCTTGCTCGTGGCGTGCCGGGTCAGCGACAGCATGAGGTCATCGCGATGGATGCCGCTGCCATTGTCGCTGACGCGAATAAGACGCGTGCCGCCCGCGGCGAGTTCTATGTCGATGCGCGAGGCGCCCGCGTCCAGACTGTTCTCCAGCAGTTCCTTGACGACCGACGCTGGCCGCTCGACAACTTCGCCCGCCGCGATCTGGTTGGCAAGCCGTGTATCGAGTTGCTGAATGCGTCGCCCCTGGTCCTGCGCTTGCATACTGGTCATTTCGCCAGGAACCCCCTGATATCCAAGAGCCGAAAGGTAAAACCAACGCCAGCCGCGTCCGCAGTCATCGCCCGCCCCGTGCGCGTTCGAGGCGGACGGGCACTCAGGATGAGCCGGGGATCTTCAACGTCTGGCCGACGAGAATCCGGTCAGTGCGCAAGCCGTTTGTCCGCTTCAATTCCTCTGCACTCACCTGATATTTGCTCGCGATCTTGGAGAGCGTATCACCTCGTTCGATGATATACGTCTGCAATTCTTCGACGCCGCCACGCTTTTTCCAGGCAAGGTACGACCCCGCCGGCGGATTGCGCCGCATGAACCGCGTCACACCCTTGAAGATCGCCTTTGCCATCGCCTGCTGATGCGACCGTGTGACGAGCGCTGCGGCCTCCCGCGGGTTAGAAATGTATCCCGTTTCAATCAGCAGCGACGGCACGTCGGGCGACTTCAGGACGGCAAACCCTGCCTGCTCTACCTGCTTTTTGTGCAGTTTGTTGACCCGCCCCAATTCCCGCAACACATCGGCGCCCATCTCAAGCGAGGCTGACAGGCTTGCGGTCATGGACAGATCGAGCAGGACGCCCGCGAGCAGATCGTCCATGTCATCGAGGCTGACACCGCCGCCGACGCCACCGATCAGGTCAGCGCGGTTCTCCTTCTCTGCCAGCCAGCGCGCGGTTTCGCTGGTCGCGCCCTCGTTAGAGATGGCGTATACCGACGCGCCCCGCGCATCCGGCGTCTTGAAGGCGTCGGCATGGATGGACAGGAAAAGATCCGCAGAATTGGCGCGCGCGAGCGCAGTCCGCTTGCGCAGACCAACGTAGTAGTCGCCGTTGCGGATTAACACCGGCTGGTAGCCCGTCGCGTCTGCAAAGAGGGTATGCAGCCGTTTGGCGATGGCGAGCACCACGTCTTTTTCAAAGACCTTGCGGGCACCGACAGCACCCGGGTCGTCACCGCCGTGGCCAGCGTCGATGGCAACGACGACGTCTCGCATCTGCCCCGCGATGCGGTCCGCCTGCTGCACCACGGGTTCCTGCTGCGCCTGCGTATAGAGGTCAACGACCAGTCGGTCGCCGTACTGCATGATGGGTTGCAGGACGAAACTGCGCGGTTTGACCTGGCTGCCGAGGTCGAGCACCACGCGCACATCGCCGGCGTTGCGCGCTGCGCTGCGCATGGCAAGGATGGGGGTGCCTTTCAGGTCAAGGGTCGCAAGGTCTGATTCCATGACCGCGCCGGCAATGTCGATCACCAGGCGACGCGGACCCGCGAGCGCAAATACCTGATGTTCAACCGGGCTGCCGAGGTCAAAGACGATGCGAGTGCGCTCCGGTGATGGGCGCACGCGAACGCTGTCGATCGTGTTGGCCGCCCACGCGCCGCTGGCGAACAAGCCGATGGACAGGCTGATGGACAAGGGCAGGATGCGCGTCAGACCACGCCTGTCACGAAACAATCGGGGAGGGGAGAGCAGCCGCAGTAAACCTCCGCGGATCCGCCGTTCCACTTTACCGCTCATTCGTGTCTTAAAGATCTCGCCCTTTCTTTGGAGGGACTAAACGCGTCAATTGCTGGTCATTGCGGCATCGGCGGGGCCGTTGCCACTAACGCCGCCCCAGTTCCCGCAAAACCGTACCGCCCTTCTCCGCGTCAGCGGTCACTGTCACCTGCCGACCATTGTCCGGTGTCACCGTCAGCTCAATGTGCAGGTCGCTCGCCGGCAGGACCGGATGGCCACGAGCTGGCCATTCTATCAGACAGACGCTGCCCCCACGAAAGTAGTCCCCGAGCCCGAGGTATTCAAGCTCGTCCGGGTCGCCGATGCGGTACAGATCAAAGTGATACACCGCGAAATCCCGAAACTCATAGGGCTCGACAAGAGTGAACGTCGGGCTCTTGACCGCGCCGTCAAAGCCGAGGCCGCGCAACACGCCGCGGACCAGTGTCGTCTTGCCGGCACCCAGTTCACCTTCGAGATAAATCGTGCAGCCGTGCGCGCCCGCCATGCCTGGCGCAGCAAGGAGCGAGGCAAGCAACGGTGCCAGTTGGCGACCAAAGTCGACGGTTGCGCACTCGCCGGCGAGGGTTTGAGTAATGCCGTCGGCGCTCGGGATTTGAGACATGCTAACGCCGGTCGTCCCGGTGCCCGCGATTAAGCAGACGCCGTATCTCCGGCATCAGCTCTGTGGCCCGCAGGCCCGATTCCCCGACCCGTCGCGCCACCGCATCACCCGCTCGCGCATGCACGACAACCCCTGTCTGCGCGGCCGCCATTGGCGAGTACCCGGCTGCCAGGAGGGCGCCAAGGACCCCGCTCAACACGTCACCCATGCCGGCCACAGCCATGCCAGGATTGCCGTACGGACATAGACTGATCTCGCCCTCACCCTCACCCGCGATCAGCGAGCCGACGCCCTTGAGCACTACCACACCGCCCAGCCGCTGCTGCAACGTGGCGACCGCCGCAAATCGGTCAGTCTGCGCGGACACGCCCAGCAGGGTCGCGGCCTCGCCGGGATGGGGGGTGTAGATCCGATCGTCTGGGCCAGGCGCGCCAGTCGCCGAAAGATCCGCCAGCAAATTGAGCGCGTCCGCGTCGAGCACCATCGGCAGTCCGCGCTCAAGGGCTGCGCGCAGCAAGGACACACCCCACTCGCCGCGCCCCAGACCCGGCCCAATCACAACAGCGGTCGCGGCGTCGAGCAGCTCGCGAATCTCGCCCGCCTGCTCGATTCCATGGACCATCACCTCCGGGCAGCGGCTGATGATTGGCAACATGTGGTCCGGGCGGGTGGCTACGTTAACGAGACCCGCGCCCGACATCAGAGCGGTTTCGGCAGCCATTGCTATCGCCCCCGGCATGCCCGTGTCCCCGCCAATGAGGAGGAGCCGGCCGAACGTTCCCTTATGACTGTTCAAGGGTCGCGGTCGGTGATGTCGCACCAAAAGCGCGTCATCCGCCAGGCGGCGGACGGACGGTGCACGCGCTGTATAAACGGCGGCAGGTACATCCAGATCTGCGAACACGATCTCGCCGGCGCAATCAGGACCATCCAGCGTGTAGAGCCCGCGCTTTCTGCCGATGAAGCTGATCGTCACGTCCGCCTTTACGGCCGCGCCCAATATGCGGCCGGTATCGGCACAAAGACCTGACGGGGTATCGACGGCGAGCACGCCTGCACCCGCCGCTCGAAACTGGTCAATCGCAGCGATGGCCCGACGGTAGCGGTCGCGAACATCCCCGGCGAGGCCGATGCCAAGCAACGCGTCCACCACCAGGTCGACCAGACCTTTCGATTCAACGTCCGCTTCATCAGCCACTAGCCCCGCACCCGATGCGCGACAAAAGTCGTATCCCGCCCGTGCATCGTCACCGAGTTTTGACACATCACCCACGGCGATAACCGTGACCGTCCGCCGCGCCTGCGCGAGTAAGCCAGCAAGAATGTAGCCATCCCCGGCGTTGTTTCCCGAGCCGCAAAAAACGACCACCTGATGCCCTGACACGTTACCGGCACCACCGTATCGGTCGCTGATCTCCTGAACGCAGGCATCGGCCGCTCGACGCATCAAGGTCAAGCCGGGAATGCCGTGATCCTCAATCGCGATGCGGTCGAGTTCTCTGACTTCGCCTGCCGTATAAAGGCACACCGAATCGGTAATATCCGCGTCGCGCGACATCCCCAAGCCCTATGTACCCCTTTTTGAATGACCGCGATTATCCTCCTTTGGCCACGTTTTGTCGGTCAGGTTAGGATGCTCTGCCGACCCTCGCTTCCCATGCGCTCTCTTACCCCTCATACCCTTACCTCTCATACCCCCTCGTACCCGAATGCCCCCTAAATGCCTCCTGAGCTAACGCCCCAGACGCGCGCACACCTCACCGAACTCTCGACGCTGCTCCCTGACTGGGCGCGCAACCTGGGCTTTGATCAGATTGGCGTCGCTGACACCAACATTGACGATCACTCGGCCCGCCTGTCCAACTGGCTGGCAGAAGGCTTCCACGGGGAGATGGCCTACATGGCCAAGCAGGCCCACCTGCGCGCCAACCCGGGGTCGTTGCACGCGGCGACACAGCGCGTCATCAGTGTGCGGATGGACTATTCGCCCGCCGGGGCACCCCCGCGCCTGACGAACGCCAACACCGTCATCGCGTCGGATCGGGCTGACGCTGCCTACACCGCTCGTTATGCGCTCGGACGGGATTACCACAAGGTCCTGCGCAAACGGCTCGCGACGCTTCAGGGCCAGATCGAAAACTGGGTGTACGAACGGGGCATTGTGGTGCCGGGCGGACGCGTCTTTACCGATAGCGCACCGGTGCTCGAACGCGGCTTCGCTGAGAAAGCCGGGCTCGGCTGGATCGGCAAGAACACCATGCTGATCAACCGCAACGCGGGCTCGTACTTTTTCCTGGGCGAGCTTTTCACCGCGCTGCCCCTTGCGACCACGGCTGCGACCAGCAACCATTGCGGCTCCTGCTCGGCCTGCATCGAGGTGTGCCCAACCGGGGCGATTGTCGCGCCCTACCAGCTTGATGCGCGGCGCTGCATTTCCTATTTCACGATCGAACTGAAGGGCGCTATCCCCATCGAGTACCGGCGGGCGATGGGTAATCGCATCTTCGGCTGCGACGATTGCCAGATCGTTTGTCCGTGGAACCGCTACGCCAAGGTGACGACCATCGACGACTTTCTGCCACGCAACCAACTGGACACGTCCTCAATGCTGGCGTTGTTTGCCTGGTCTGAGGAAGCGTTCCTGGCGCGTACCGCCGGGTCCGCCATCCGCCGCACCGGCTACGATGGCTGGCTGCGCAACCTCGCGGTTGCACTCGGCAATGCGCCCACGGGGGCTGACGTTGTCGCCGCACTTGCACGGCGCAAGGGGCGTTCGGACCTGATCGATGAGCACATCGACTGGGCGCTCGCGGAGCACGCTGAACGCAAATCATCCTGATAGCGCGAGCGTTTCGACCGGGCACAACATGTGTGGAAGCGACCAGGCAAGAAGGGAATGAAAGAGAATCGGGGGCAGGAATCCCAATGGACGGCGCCGGACCCGAGGCACGAACGTGCCGACAAACGACAGGATCAGGACATCGAAAGATCAGTCGACGCGGAAGAACGTCGCCCGATAGTGACGCAATTCGTCGATCGACTCGTAGACGTCGTCGAGAGCGCGGTGCACGCCGTTTTTGGTCACGGCCTGATGAACCTCGGGACGCCATCGCGCCGCGAGTTCCTTGATCGTGCTGATGTCCAGATTGCGATAGTGCAAAAACGACTCGACGCGTGGCATGTAGCGGACAAGAAAGCGGCGATCCTGACCGATGGAGTTGCCACACAGCGGCGAATCGCTCGCCTTAATATGGTCCATCAGGAATTTGAGCGTCCTCTCTTCGGCCATGCGCTCGGTGACTTCGCTCGCGCGCACCTGGTCAATGAGCCCGCTTTCGCCGTGATGGGTGGTGTTCCACTCGTCCATGCCCGCAAGCAACGCGTCGCTTTGCTTGACGACAATCGGCGGCGCCTCAACCACGACGTTGAGGTCGGAGTCGGTGATCACCGTCGCGATCTCAATGATTCGGTCCCACTCAGGATCGAGACCGGTCATCTCGAGATCCATCCAAACCAGATTCGCTTCCGTTGCCGGTCCGCTCACTGACTGCCCCTCAAGATCCAGCTTCTGACACTGCTCAACATATTACCCCATTATCATGCGCGTGCTGCGCCTGTAGTGATGCGCGGCGAATCGTGCCCGATCAATAGTGCGAATAAATGTTGAACGAGTTATTCATCGAAATGCCCGACAATGGCGACGGCAGAGGACTTGTCGTCGGAGTGCATTGCCCCCTCCCCCACTCAGGCAGCGCGGCATGACGGGCCACGAGCACTGGTACAATCGCGGCTTCGCCGAGGACCTCATCTATGTCACCCATCCCTTCTCTACCTCTCATCGCCGAGCCACAACAGCTGAGCGCCATCCTTGACCATCCAGACCTGCTGCTAATCGACCTCTGCCGTGCCGAGACATTCGCATCAACCCATCTTCCCGGCGCAATCCATGTCGAACCGGGCGAGTTGGTCAGCGGCATTCGGCCCGCAACCGGCAAGTTGCCCGACATTGATCGACTGAACGACCTCTTTTCAAGAATAGGCTACGATGCCAAAAAACACATCGTTGCTTATGACGATGAGGGCGGCGGTTGGGCCGGGCGTTTCATCTGGACACTGGATGTGATCGGCCACGCCCATAGCAGCTATCTGAACGGCGGTATCCACGCCTGGCACGGCGAGGGCCTGCCACTCACCGCTGAGGTCACGGAACCCGCGCACGTAGAGCTTGAGGTGACAATTCACCCGGGTCCCATCGCCGAGATGGGCGACGTGCTCGCATCGATCGATGACCCGGGCACCGTCATCTGGGATGCGCGCTCCGCCGAGGAGTACGCTGGCATCAAGGTGGTCGCGAAGCGCGGCGGCCATGTCCCCGGCGCGATCAACCTCGACTGGCTAGAGACGATGGACCGGGACCGCCAGCTGCGCATTCGCGAGGACATCGGCGACGTGATTACCACCCTCGGCATCGCGGGCAAGAACGTGATCACGCACTGCCAGACCCACCATCGCTCCGGCCTGACGTACCTGATTGGCAAGTCGCTCGGTCTTTCGATTCGGGCCTATCACGGCTCCTGGTCAGAGTGGGGCAACAGCGATACCACGCCGATCGAACGGTGAAGCGGCTTACCCTGAAACCGCACAGCCACGTCTCGACACGCTCAGCCTGAAACACGCTCCTGAAACACTCAAGAGGTCCGATGGACGCCTTTGTCACCTTGCAGAATCTGCTGCCGCAACACGGCCTGTCGCGACTCGTGGGTGCTGCCGCCGATTGCACGTGGCCCTGGTTGGCCCAGCCCTTGATCCGGATTATTCAGCGCAGCTACGGCATCGACCTTGCGGAGGCGACGAGCGATCACTTCGATTCGCTGAACAGTTTCTTTACGCGGGCCCTGCGTGAGGATGCCCGCCCCCTGGGCGAGGGCCTGATCTCACCGGTTGATGGCCGCGTGTCGGAGTGTGGGCCGATTCATGAGCAACGCCTGATTCAGGCAAAAGGGCATCGATACCGCCTCGATGCCTTGCTCGGCGTTACCGACGCCAGTGCCTACGCGGGGGGCAGCTTCATCACGATCTATCTCGCGCCGCACAACTATCACCGGGTTCACGTGCCCTGGGACGCGCAACTCACGGCCGCACGCTACATTCCGGGACGACTCTTCTCGGTCAATCCGCGCACGGTCGCCGCCGTGCCTGATCTCTTTGCAAGAAACGAGCGGCTGGTCTGCCATTTCGAGACGGCTGCAGGGCCACGCGCACTCATTATGGTAGGCGCGATGCTGGTGGCCGGCATTCGCAGCAACTGGCGGTCAGCGCGCTATGAGGCAAGGCGGCCGGTCGATGAGACGTTCGAGCCGGCAAGGACCTATGCACGCGGCGACGAACTCGGCTGTTTCGACTTCGGCTCGACCGTCATTCTGGTCGAGTCCGCGGTTCAGGCCTGGCGCGTGACCGCTAATGACCCGGTCACCCTGGGCATGACGCTGGCAAGCTGAGCGACTTATCGCGCCATCTGCACAGCACCCGGTCACACCTCGTCTTCGTGCCTCGCATCGACCACAGGATCGCCGTCCGCGTCCGCCGACACCCGCATCTGGATCGGACGGCAACACACCTGACAGTCTTCGATGTAGTCCTGACCGCCTTCCGAGAGGTCCACCAGAATCTCTATCTGCTCACCGCAATACGGGCAGCCCACGTGCGCCGATTCCACGCGATTCATGTCCATGGCAACGCCACCCTGCCGGTCGCCCCGCCCTCAACGAGCGTCTCCAATAGCCTTCGGCTCGCCGCCACATCAAGCCTGACAAGTTGGTGAGCACTCGCAAACTCGACCCACGGGCAGACAACCTTGGCATGACGTCCGCCCTCGGTATGCACTTCTTCGGTGGTCACAAGCAGTCTCGTCTCCCGTCGGCGCAGGGCCGCGCCAGGCTTCAGCCGGTCGCCCTCAATCACACGCGGCTTGTAGGCGCCCAGCCGCAAGGTGCCCTTGTCCAACTTGCGCAGCAAGGACCGGCAGTGCGGCGGCAGATCTTTGATCTGCCATGGCGCGCGGGCACTGCCAATCGTAAAGACCGGCTCACAGTAGCGTGCATGCAACCACGTCACCTTGCCGTTCAACAGTCGAACACGGGCGGGTTCATCGCGCTGCTCGCCCAGCGCCTCAAGCACCCTATACATCAGATTGCCGAGCGGATGGCCCCACCAGGAGCCAGAAACCGGTGCGCCCGCTATGCTCGCGGTAATGCCCGGGAACTCCGCACCGCTCTCAAGCATGACGCCGCGCCCAGTCTGCTCTGCGAGCATGTCTGCAGCAACACGGTCTGTTTCAGATGGGCGAGTCATGTCAGATACGGTCAGTCTAGAAAGGCGTGCCGGGCCAACA
>CAVOBC010000094.1:0-14325 GCA_963693635.1 Gammaproteobacteria bacterium
TATGTATCAAGGCGCTTATGAAACTAGACAAAGACACAACGATGAGGCGGCTCAATCGTATAGAAGGCCAGGTTCGCGGTATCACCCGGATGATTGATGAGGAGCGCTATTGCATCGACGTCTTGCACCAGATACAGGCCATCAAGTCGGCTCTCGCCAAGGTCAAAGATGCCATTCTCAAAGATCATGCGGCGACCTGTGTCGAACATGCGATCGCCTCCGGGAACGAAGCCGAGCAACGCAAGAAGTTTGGAGAACGCGTCGATCTGGTTGGCAGGGCAAAGCAATGACGACGGCGCGTGGCGCCATCCCTGAGGTTCTGGTGACCCGGCGAAAGCCGTGAATATCGTTGTTCGTAAGCCGTCGATGTGGTCCTTCACGTTTTCGCTTCGCGAAAGCCGTGAATAGCTGCGCGAAAGCCGTGAATTCGATACGATCGCAGTAACTCTTTTATTTGATGGAAACAAGCAAATGCCCGACCGGATTGTCGTACTGGATGGCTACACCCTGAACCCGGGTGACATTGATTGGAAACCGGTCTCGGACCTCGGTCATCTTACGGTGCACGACAGAACCGCCGGGGCAGACATTCTCACCCGTGCGAACGGCGCTACCCACCTCTTCACCAACAAGACGCCGCTCACCCGCGCGGCCTTCGATGAGCTTCCCGATCTCAAGTATGTGGGTGTACTCGCCACTGGCTACAACGTCGTCGACATTGACGCCGCCCGCGAGAAGAACATCGCGGTCACCAACATTCCAACCTACGGCACCGACTCAGTCGCCCAGCACGCAGCCGCGCTAATGCTGGAGTTTGCACGCGGCATCTCTGTGCACAACCAGGCCGTGCACAACGGCGAATGGACGACCAGTCCCGACTGGTGTTTTTCTCGCCAGCCAATGTTCGAGTTGACCGGTCGCACCCTCGGCATCGTCGGCATCGGCCGCATCGGGCAAGCGCTCGCGCGCATCGGTGCAGCCTTCGGTATGAAGCTGATAGCGCACGACGTCTATTGGCCGTCCAACGAGGCGCTCGCGGGACTTTCGGTCGAGGAGGTCGAGTTGGACGATCTCTTCGCTCGCTCTGACATGATCTCGCTGCATTGTCCCCTCACCCCAGAGAACACCCATCTCGTCAACGCCGAACGTTTGTCGAAGATGAAGAACACGGCGGTCATCATCAACACCAGCCGCGGTCCCCTGATCGATAATCAGGCGCTGGCCGACGCGCTCGCCGCCGGTCAGGTCGGCGGCGCCGCGCTCGATGTGCTGGATGTTGAACCGCCGCCCGCTGCCAACCCGTTGCTAACGGCCCCCAACTGCGTCATCACGCCGCACCTCGCCTGGAATGCCATCGAAGCGCGGGAGCGACTAATGCAGATCGCTGCAGACAATCTCGCTGCGTTCCAGACCGGCAATCCGGTCAACGTCGTCAACTAACAGGCTGCTGAAAAAGCAGCCTGTTAGTTGACACATGGATTTCACGTTCGCTTCGCGAGCCATGAATAGTATCGGCCGCAAATCGACGACGTAAGTCGTTGATTTGTCGCGAGCGGGCTGAGGCCCGCGACTCTGAAAAAGTGCAGGAAAGCACTTTTTCAGCACCCTTTCATGGAACTAAAGCCCTTTCATGGAACTAAAGAAGGTGCTGCGGTGTTCCCTGCGCGACAGCGCGACAGCGCGGCAATCCGGCACCGTGAGGTCATCCTGACAATTCTTGCGAGTCGGTTTGCGAGCAAACCTCGCGTGCTTTTGCCGGAAAAAAGCCTGTAGAAAATAGCGGTGCATCCCAGCACCGCTCGCCAGTGCCCGCTGCGGTCACGCAATAACAAAGGATGCCCAGGACGACCAGGTCGAGGCAGCTTAGACGCGGGACCGGACATTCTAGGGTAGGGTGAACGAGTCTGCTCACAGCCTCGCTTGCTCACCTGTTCAAAACGCAGGGCTACATTATCCGGGACAGCACCACGTCATTGATGGCGAGTGAGGCGCCGGGCGTCAGCGTCAGGGAATTCCGATCATCTCCGTCTGGCTGCCGTATACCTGCGTTGCGGCCACATCCACCCAAGTCTCCATGCCATCAGGCGTGACCCGCGACACGTAATCATCCCGGCACGAGCGGTTGGGAAACCAGAGCTCAGCAAGGCCAGCGTACGGTGCGACATCCGGGAACTGGCTGAGGCTGACGCAATAACGAAAGCCACCGACCTGCTCCATGCGCTCTCGCACCTTCGGCACGTGCATGGAAAGCCAGTGCTCAAAGAACGCCAGATAGTCAGTGCCCGGCTTCGCCGCGACCAAGAAAACCTGTTTGTAGAAACCTGACCGCGTAGTCGGAAACGGTTCGTTCAGAGTCAGCGGCGTCACCGGCAGCTCACCATCCATTGCCACGAATTCCGACGTTGCCCAGGGCAAATAGGGCTCCGCGCGTTCCTGAAACGAATCCGTGGGTTTCGTGCCATGCGGGACCTTCGGCATATTGAGCGGCGCGTCCCACCAGAGCTGGGCCATACCGTCCCACGCTTGTACGTCCTCATCAGCGCCACCACGCCCTTCCACATCAAACCCCGCATCGAAGAGCGTGGCGATGTACCGGGTTGCATGGCGCTGTCCCCGCTCGGCCGAGCGCACCTGGTTGCGGATTACCGACGGCATGTGATTGGCATACCAATGTGCCACCAACTCTTCGCGGCTGGTCGATGCCTTGCGTTTGATCAGGTAGATCATCTTCGCGCCGGGTGAGGCCTCGATGGCTGCGGTCATGGTCGACTCCCAAAGCGGACGGTTGTTCGTGACATAACGGGTCCAACAATCGCTGGCTGCCTTGCCAGGACCGACATTCCAAACAGCAGCGAGCGAGTGAACCACACGACTTTCGCTTGACTGACACGCGCAATGCAAGCAAGCCTGCGGGCTGCTTGGTGCTGCCAACTCAGGTAGCATCGAACGATCAGCAACCCGCCATCCCTGCGGTCACCGAGGTACAAACAAATTGGACGAACAACTGCTGCAACAGATGAGGCGTGCGCGAACCGCTAGCGCGACTCGCAGCGTGGCGGGGAACGAGGTTTTGCAGCTTCTCGATCCTGGCAGCATCATCGAGTACGGCCCACTCGCAAGCGCCACCAACCGCACTGACGATGATGCACCGGGTGATGGTCTCATTGCCGTTTCGGGAAAACTGGGCGGCCATCCGCTGGTCGTCGCGGCGTTCGACCCTTCCGTGCTCGCCGGCACGATATCAGACCGCAATAGTCGCAAACTGCTGCGCGTACTCAGCCTTGCCATTCGCCATCGCTGGCCGTTTGTTTGCGTTGTCGATGGCGACGGCTCCCGGACAGAAGGCGGTGCGCCACCGCCGATTCTCCTGACGCCGCCATCGCGCTTCGACATCTTTAGCAGCCTCGCCGAGTTGTCGGGCTGGGCACCCACGATTGCGATCATCACGTCCAGCGCACTTGATGCACATGCCAGCATGGCGATGATGTGCGATGTCGTGATCGCAACCGCAGACGCGACCCTCGGCGGCAAACAGTCGGGTACAACCCATCGCGTATCAGCAACCGAGCGCGCGAAACTGGGCGACGTGAATGTCATCGCAGCCGATACGGCCGGGGCCATCGAGATAACCCGGGCCTGTCTGGACCTCTACCTGAAACCAGTGGCCGATCCCGGCGCCCCTGCAGACGGTTGGCAGGACGTCGCCGATATCATTCCGGACAACAGGCGCCGGCCGTACGATATGCGCCGGATCATCCGCGCCATCGCCGACGACGGTTCCGTAATCGAACTTGGTGCAACCCATGGGCGCTCGATGCTCACCTGTTTTGCGCGGCTTGAGGGCTGCAGCATCGGGATCTTCGCCAACCAGCCCAAGTCGCCACTTGCTGGTGCCATTGACGCCGCAGCCGCCGACAAAGCGGCCCGCTTCATCGAGCTTTGCGACGCCTGGGAGTTTCCGCTCGTCTCCTTCATCGACAACCCGGGTTACATGGTCGGGCCACAGGCTGAGCGCGAAGGCATTGCCCGACACCACGCGCGACCCCTCTCGGCCCTGCATCACCGCACGGTGCCACTCTGCTCGGTGCAGCTAAGAAAAGCCTATGGCCTGGGCCCATATGCAATGTCCGGATGGGGCGCAAGCCGCATCACCCCCGAGATGCGACTCGCCTGGCCCTCGGTCGAATCCGGCGGCATGTCTCTTGAAGGAGCGGCATACCTCGTCAAACGCAAGGAGATCCAGGCGGCCGCCAACCACCGCGAGGCTATGGCGATTCGCGACGCCTATGCCGACAAAATGCGCGACGCATCGACCGGCCTCAAAGCCGCGCGGGCCTACATGTATGACGATGTGATCGAACCGGCCGATACCCGCGCACAGATCGCGCAGTTAATCCGCCAGACGCCTCGGAAACTGCCAGACGTCAAGAAGCATCACGTGGATCCCCGCTGAGCGAGCAACTTCACATGAGAAACATCTAAGAGGAACATCCGTGGGTAACAGTATGGACGGTGATGTCGACCGACTGGCCACTGCGCAGGCCACTCAAACTGATGCCTTCCGGCCGGAGGCGGTCTCCCTCGTTCACAGCAAGGGCAAACTCACCGCCCGCGAGCGCATCGCGGCACTTCTCGACGACAACACTGACGTGCAATACGGCACCATCGCAGCACGCGATCAGGACGGCGAGTGGATTCCAGAGGCAGGCGGCATCGATTACGTCGGCACCATTGCAGGCCACACGGTTGTCGCCTCGTCGACCGACTACACCGACCACGGCGGTGGCTACGGTGCGGGGCGACTCGGTCGACTGATCGCGCTCGCCAAAGAACACCGATGGCCGGTCGTGCTCTTTGTGGACGGCGGTGGCAGCCGCGCCCGCCATCCGCGCTCCGGACTCGGACACCTGGAACTCTCCGGTCCCATTGGTCCCTACTCGCTCTTCGACGGCATGGCCGAACTGTCAGGCTGGTCACCGACGGTCGCGATCGTCTCTGGTCCCTCATTTGCCGGGCATGCCAGCGCCGCCGGGTTTTCTGATTTTCTGGTCGCGACCGCCGGGTCTTCCATCGGCATGGGCGGTCCACCCATGGTTGAGGCGGCACTCGGTGTGCGGATGACCGCCCACGAACTTGCGAGCGTCGAGATGCACGACGAGAGCGGCGGTATCGACCTGTTGGTTGACGACGAACCAGCGGCCATCGAGGCCGCGCGTCGCTACCTCGATTTCTATCATGACCTCCCCGCCTCGAAGGTGGACCGAAGCGAAGCACATCCACAGGCCGCCAGAATCAATGATGTCACAACGACTCACGAGCGTATCGACCGCTTGTTGGATGCCGGCAGTTTCTTCGAACTGCGCCGGCATTTCGCCCGCGCGATGATCACGGGGCTCGGGCGCATGGGTGGCAAAACCGTTGGCATCCTCGCTAACGACTCTGCCATCGACGACGGCTTCATCGATGAGAATGCCGCAACCAAGGCATCACGTTTCATCGAGCAATGCGACGCCTACAGCTATCCGGTCGTTTCGTTGATTGACACGATCGGCTGCGGTACGCGCGACGACGACGGCAAACCCCTGCCGATCCCGGGCCGGTGGCACCACCGGCCGCTCATGGCGCACCACCATCGACAAACGCCGCTCTTTGCCGTGCAGACCGGCCGTGCCCGCGGGCTTGGTGCTGCCGTCATGGCCGGTTTCCCGACCGGCCAGTCAACCATGATGCTGAGCGTGGCCTGGCCCGGGGTCGAACTCGGCGTCGACGACGGTTATGCCACTGTGCTCAACCACGCGAGCTTCGACGATGTCATCGCGCCGGCGGCAACCCGAGAGCAGATCATCAGATTGCTTTCGCACCTCGGCACCAGCGACGACCGACGGGGGTCGACGACGCAGAAACGACATGCGATTGACACCTGGTAGACAACCGCGCTCGCGCGCGGGCCACCGATCTCGTCAACATCGTCAAGCCCGTAGGCGTTGATCGGGTGCTCACACTCACGCAGATCGCCCTGATGCGGGTGCAGATGCGTCTTGCCGAAGAGGCTGGTGCGATAACCCGCGTCCCGCACCGCCTGCATCCATGTCGGCGCTTCCGGCGAAAGCGTGTAAGCAAGGTTGTGCCACACAGCCGTGTTGTGCGGATAACGACCCGTCGCCAGACTGACCCGTGCCGGCACACAGATGGGTGTCGTCGTGACACAGCGGCTGAAGCGGACACCTTCCGCAGCGATGCGATCGAGATTCGGGGTTTTGACCCAATCGCCGCTACAACTCATCGCGTCCCACCGCTGCTGGTCCGTCATGATGAAAAGGACGTTGGGTTGCGTCATGGCACCTCCGGTTGGCCCGGATATTTCCCGATCATCATACCCAGGCCGCGAACAAGCTAACTGGCGCGCCGTCGGCCTGGTTGACTCAAACGAGGATTGTCTTCACCCTCAGTCGTCTTCCGAGTCCACGAACTGCTATCGCGACAGCACCACTGCGCCAACCGTACGGCTATCGCGCAATCAAAGTAATCAAGAAGGCCCTGAACGTATGACCATGAATTTCTGCCCGCGCTGCGCCTCGCCCCTCACCACTCGCCACGATGGCGGTCGGGACCGCATTGCTTGTCCGGATAGTGGCTGCGGCTTTATCCATTTCGGCGACTTCTCGATTGGCTGCGCCGGTGTTGTCATCCGTCAGGAACAAGGGGTCACCAAGGCCCTTCTGGTGCAACGGGGACAGAATCCGTTCGCCGGGTCCTGGCAGATTCCCGGCGGCTACGCAGAACACGACGAACTGTTGTCCGTCGCGGTTGAGCGGGAAGTAGAGGAAGAGTCAAACGTCATCGCGCGGGTGCGGGACATGATTGCATTCCGCCACGCGCTCGGCGGCACCGCGGGGGGACCCAGCACCAATGTCTACATGATCTTTCGCCTTGAATACGAAAGTGGCGAACCGCAGCACGACGGCGACGAGATTGCGGCTGCCGGGTTCTTTTCGTTCGACGAGATGGATCAGATGGAAAAGGTGCAGAGTCTCTCCCGTTGGGGCATCGAGCAAGCGCTGAAGACCGAGTCTGGGACCGGCATCAATGTTGCGGGCAATCCCATCGATCGCCCCGGCTTCGAGCTTTACGGCCTGACCGATGTGCCTGACTCCGTCTGGGGCCGATGAAAACCCCTAGCGGGTAACACCGGCCTCGCCCAGGCGCACAATCTCATCATTTGAGAAACCCATCTCGGCAAGAATTTCGCTTGTGTGCTCCCCAATATCGGGCGCTTTCCTGACGCCGACCCGCGGTACACCCTCGACGTTCAAGGGGTCGCGAATAACCCGCGACATGCCCACATCGTCCACAGGCTTAACCGCCATGTCGTTAATCAGAATCTGCTCGTCATGTGGCAGTTCCGCCATCACGCCAACCAGAGACGCTGGCACACCACCGGCACGGAATCGATCAGTCCATTCGACTGCGGTTCGCTTGCCGACAATGTCACGCAACAATACGGTCAACTCGGTGCCATGCTCAAAGCGCGACTCGAATGAGGCAAAACGAGGGTCTTCGAGAATCTCAAGTGCATCGATCGCCAGCACAAAGCGATCGAACTCATCGACCGTACGCAGCATCGTGAACTGCAAGAAGCGGGCATCGCTCGTCTCGTACAAGGCACGGGTAAAGTGCGCATGCCCCGGCTGCCGGTAGTTAGAGAAATCAGCACCCGCAAAGTGCGCCTGGCCGATACAGGATCCCGACCAGAGCCCATTGGCCAGCAGGGATGTGTGGACAAAGCCGCCCTTGCCGGTGCGCTCCCGGCGTAGCAACGCCGTCACGATGTTGGCGTACATCGCAACCGCTGTCGGGTGATCACCCATGCCGGGCAGCGACTGTGCCGGCTCGCCGCCAACCGGTCGGACGAGGTCCATGAGTCCGGTCCGCGCCCAGTAGGCCACCAGATCAAAACCCTCACGATCCTTCTCGGGACCCTCCTCGCCGTAGGCTGTAAGCGACCCATAGATCATGCGCCGATTAAGAGGCGCAAGATCCTCATAGGTGAGACCCAGTTGACGTCGCATCGCCTGCGGATGGTTGGTAATGTAAACATCGCAGTCGGCAACAAGGCGCAGCAGGATGTCCATGCCTTCCTGCGTCTTCAGGTTGAGCGCAAGGGAGCGCTTGTTGCGGGCGTCCATCGCCCACGCATAATTCACGTTCGCATTCGGCGTTCCCGGGTTGCCTGCAAGGTTGCGGTACGCATCGCCGACGCCGGGTTGTTCGATCTTGATGACGTCTGCCCCGAAATCCGCGAGCATGGTGGCCGAGACTGGACCGGCGATCCAGGTGCCAACATCAAGCACCTTAAGTCCTGCAAACAGGAATTCGTCGTCCTCGTTCATTGTGCCTCCACTCGACGCGACCTGGCGCGCTCATAACCGGTGAGATCGTTCTTGTCGTCGCAACCATACATCCGGACATCATCGCAGTCTGCAATCGGGTCAAACGACGGCGCAACGAACTTCCTCTCGCCCCTCCCCGTCCCGCCTCCCACGCAGCCGCACCATCTTTCCAAAGGGCCTCCAATCGGTTAGCGCGATTTCGTCAGCGGCCGGGCCGTGAAGGCGAGAAACAGATGCAAGTCAGCGTGCGCGACTAGGAGCGATGAGCTTCAGGAACTTTCTGACCCGACGTTCGACAGAAGGTTACGACAGAAAGTTACGACATAGCGTGAATGCAACGACATGCCACGGAGGGACTGTCCATTTGGCCGAGCAATTGACTGAGCCATCGACTGAGCCATTGACCGAGCTGTTGAACAAGAGTCGCTCGGCTCGCGTATCCACTAGCGGCCTACACGCAGACAATCGTCAATGTTCGTCGCGGCCACGACCGCGCGGGATCTCCGGCCACGCGGACCCCACGCGCGATACGAACTTTGACATCTCCATCCGCTATCTCGCGCGCGCCATCGGCGACCTCACGACTCAACCAACCGCCCGACATCGACCACGCGTCGCACGTCCCCCTGCGGTCGGGGCAAGCAGATGCACGGATAGTCTGCAATGCCGCGGCTTCATCCACCAGGGCGCATCATTCGCGCGGTCGGTGCCGCTCCTGGGCGCCGCACGCAAGAGAAACGATCAACGACTCAGGGACAAAGGAGACACTCATGAGTGAAGGAATCATCTTCGATGAGACCATGAAAGGTCCGTTTGCGCTCGGCGCGCAAACGCCGGACGACGGCTTCGCAAAGGGAGAAGCGGCGAGCACCAACCTCGCCATGCATGCCTCAGTGTCGGCGCCCGACCTCGATGCGTTCATCGACGATTCACGCCACGAAGACGGGCTCAGCGGAACCATCGACTGCGCACCCATTGGCATGGGGCTGCCATCGACCGGCGGCGTCTTTAACCTCTTCTTGCCGGGTGACGATCCTCGTTTGAAACTCATGGTGTACGAACTCGCGCTCAACGCCGATGGACGCGAACTCTACGTTGCCGGCCACAAAGAAGTGCGCGACGATCACGGCTTTGATATGTGGTCGATACTACAACGCTCTACACGACCCTGCATGAGGAACCCGACAAGAGCGGTACGATCATCGGTGCAGGCATTCTGACACTGGGCGTCCCGGACCTCGCCGCACTACTTAGCACGGTCCGGGTCACCGGCACCGACTCAACCGCCGAGAAAGCGGCGACCGTCGCAAAGTTTGGCAAGTTCTTCATGGGCGAACTCTGGGACTCATACGGTATCGAGACCCTGAAAGACGCCGCGGTGCGGCGCGACGGATCGACAGGTCAACCAGACAGATGGGCAAGCGCAGGAGACGCGAAACATGGCGACTGATTTCGACGTAATCATCATCGGCTCCGGCTTTGGCGGCGCGGTGACGGCATGCCGGTTGGCCGAAGCCGGACGCCGCGTTCTGGTCCTCGAGCGCGGCCACGAGTGGAAGAAGGAAGACTATCCCCGCAGCCTAAATGATCGCTGGTTTTGAGACCATGACGATCCCGCTAAGGGCAACGGCTGGATCGATCTGCATAATTTCGGCGACATGAAAGATGCCGCTGGCGCAGGCGTCGGTGGCGGTTCGCTCATCTACGCAAACATTTCAGTTGAGGCGAAACCCTGGTTTTTCGAGAAGGGTTGGCCGCCGAACATCACCTACGAGATGCTCACCCCTTACTACGAGACCGTCGGCAAGATGCTGAACCTGCAGGAGTTGCCCGATAATCAACTCACAGCACGCTTCAATCTTATGATAGAAGCCGCAACCGCGGCCGGGAACGGCGATCAGTTCCGGCAAGGGCCAGGTCTTTGGCTACCCGGAGCTCTATGTTACCGACGGATCTATCATTCCAATGGCAATGGGGCTGAACCCGTCCCGCACCATCGCAGCCTTGGCCGAATACATCGCCGGTGAAATAGTCTCGGAGTAAACATGTCCCGCGAGATCCCGCTCTATACCCTGGCCGGGATGACGGACGCCAAAGTGACCACGCACCCGTTCGAGACGGAGGACAAACTGGACCTCTCGATGCTGCGCTTCAAAATAGCTGCCAGCAACGACGTCGTCATGATCATCCACGGCCTCACAACGTCGTCGGACATGTTCATCATGCCCGAGCACGAGAACCTGGTGCAGTGGTTGCACAGACAAGGCATGACCGACGTGTTCACCCTCGATTTTCGGATGAGCAACCGCCACAGCTACAACCTGTCCCAGCATCGCTACTCGATGGACGACGCCGCACTCTTTGATCATCCTGCGGCAGTGCACAAAATTCGCGAGATCGCCGGTGAAGACGTCCGTATCCACGTCATCTGCCACTGTCTCGGTTCCATGTCGTTCGTGATGAGCCTCTTCGCGCGACAACTGGACGTCACAAGCGTCATCTCCAAATCGGTCGCGCTAACGCCACGCCGGTTGAGACCCATTCATGGCTCGCGAAGCGAACGTGAAGTCCATGTATCGCTCTACCAGACTGCTTTTTCAGCAGCCTTTCATGGAACTAAAGCCAAGGTACCGAGGGTTCCCTGCGCGACAGCGCGGTAATGCCTGACCGTGAGATGCTGCTATGGTCAGGGGCTACGTCCCCTGCACACCCTCAAGCGTCGGCCCGCGGTGCCGATCTTCCGGGTCGTCCCAGCCCTTGAACTGAGGCGCGCGTTTCTCGGCAAATGCGCGTCGGGACTCCATCAGATCGTCCTTGAAACCGTGGTCTCGCAGCGCCGCCGCGAGCTTCAGAAGGTCCGGCGTTATCTGCGGCTGCATGGTGCGCATCATGTGCACCGTGTTGACCCGGGATGCGGGCGGCAACGTGAGCAGGTGCGCGGCCATCTCGAGCGCCGTCGGCATCAACTCATCGGGGTCGACCAGTCGGTTGAGGAAACCGACCTCATGAAAGCGCTCCGCAGTGAACCGAAAACCGAGCGCCATCTCGGTCGCAATCGCGTGCGGCAGGCTGGCAAGAAAGCCGTGATTGTAGCCACCAAGCAACCACCGTTTTGCCTCAGACACCTCAAAGACCGCCCCACGCACGGCGACCCGCAGATCCGTACGCTCAACGAGCATGAAGCCGCCACCCATCGCGTAGCCGTTGATTGCCCCGATCACGGGCTTGGCAAGCGAACCATCCATGTACGGGTCTTCGACCGCATCGCCAACACCCGGGCGGCCCCGCTCGAGCGATTCCTTCATGTCTTCGCCCGCACAAAAGGCGCGCCCCGTCCCCGTAAAGATGGCGACTTCAAGATCATCCCGGTCCCGAAATTCACAGAAAGCAGCGCCGAGGCCGTGGCGCAGATCCATACCCAGCGCGTTTAGCCGCTCCGGGCGATTCATGCGGATCACGAAGGTCTGACCGTGCTCTTCTGTCTCTACCATGTCGCCCGTCGCTGCGTCTGCCATGCTGACTCCCTTCTTGTGGAAACCGTGTTTAACACGGTAACTCGTCGTTTACTCCGGCGCCTCATCGGCCCCGTTAGTTTTCGTAGTCCGCGGAATGAAGTGCTCGCTGCCTTATTTGTCCGTGTGCCTTCAATGCCGCGAGTTCTGCCGTGCCGCGGTCCGCGGCCGGTCGCGGCACAAGGTCGAAGTGACCGTACTCGTCGACCCCGTTCACCAACACCGCGCGATCGCCATCGACCTTGGTCTGACGGACGTCGCTTGCGCAGTAACGGAGCACCATGCCGATGCGCCGGTCACGGGTGGTATTCGGGTCCGAGCCATGAATCGTGCACACGTGGTGCAGCGACATCTCGCCTGCCGCCAGCGGGGTCGCGACCGCTTCCGTATCATTGACCTCCGCTTTTATGACCTGGCCACGGCTCAGCATGTTGTCTTGCCCAAAGGTATCTTCCTGCTCGTAGAGCGGCCCCTTGTGGCTGCCCGTGATGAATTTCATGGGGCCGGTTGGCATCGATGCGTCTGATAGCGCCACCCATGCGCTGACCACATGATGGGGTTCCAGACCCCAGTACGTCGCGTCCTGATGGTACGAAACAAACCGGGTGCCCGGGTCCTTGATGAACCAGTCCACGGACCAGAGAAGCACATTTTCTCCCAGCAGGTCCGACACCGGCTCGACCAGGCGCGGGTCGTGGACCAGGTCCCAGCCCCACCGGGTGGTGATCTGTATGCCGGATCGCGCCATCGCCGCCTTGTCACCTGCGTCCGCCTCGATTTCTTCCAGCAGCCGACGATAGGAGGACGCCTCATCCGCTGAGAAGAGTGGCAGTGGTGACAGAAAGCCGTCGCGATCAAAACTCGCGATCTGCACGGGAGTCAGATGGGATGATGCGGGCATCTAACGATTCCCCAGACTGTGAATGATGTGGGCCGCGTCCGTCATATAGTCCCGATCCGGGATCGGTATCGGGGTCACCATAACCGCACCGACACCGACCTGTTCATACTCTGCAAGGCGCGAGGCAATGCGTTCCCGGTCGCCGATGAGCGCGCGTTCGTCGATCAGCGAATGGGGTACTGAAGCGACCGCTTGCTCTCGCTCCCCCGCGCGCCACAACCGCTCCGCCTCAACGCAGACCTCGCCGAACCCGGCCCTGGCAAACATTTTCCGGTACACCGGCGCCATGACGTAGGTAAAGAGTTCTCGCTGATAACGGGCCTCGGCCTCTGCATAGTCGTCCGTCACGGATGCTCGAAAGTAGACCATCAACTCAACATCATCAATGGTCTTGCCAGCACGCTCAGCGCCGGCGGCGATACGTTCGCGGGCGTGGCGTACGTCATCCACAGACACGAAATTCAGAATCACGCCGTCAGCAATCTCACCGGCAAGCTCCAGCATGCGGTCATTGAGCGCGGCGAGATAGATGGGGACGTTGGCGGGTTCCGTGATCTGCGCGCGACGGTAGCGCCAGCGCCCCTCTTCGGTTGTCACCCGTTCCCCGGCGAGGAACCGGCGCGTCAGCGCGACGCATTCGCGGGTGAGCGCGAGCGGCGTGCCCCAGGGCGTCGCGTGCCAGTCCTGAACGATCAGTTCCGTGCTCGTACCCAACCCAAGGACGAAGCCGTCCGGTGCGAGTTGGGAAATCGTGGAACTCGCCATCGCAAGCAACATCGGGTCTCGCGTCTGCATCGGCAAAATAGCTGACCCCACCCGCCCGCGCTGCATGCCCTGCGCGAGGGCCGTCGCAAGGGCGACGCCGTCCATCCCATTGACTTCAGAGACCCAGGCGCCCTTGAAGCCGCGGGCCTCTGCGTCGCTCGCCAGCGCGAGGCTCTCCTTGAGGTTGCGCCCCGCGGTTGCGAGTTCAATCGAAAGTGCCATGTGCATCACACTCCGTACACGGTCTGTTGACCATCCACCAACCGCAGATGGGCCTATTTAGTTCTTGTCCCAAAATTGTCATCCTGACAATTCTTGGGAATCGATTTGCAAGCAAACCTCGCATTTTCTCGCAGAAAAGAGCCCTGCAGAAAACGGTGGTGCATCCCTGCACCGCTCGCCAGTGCCCGCCCCAGAACAGCGTTCTGGGACAGAAACTAGTTATGCCGTAAGGCCCGACGTCGTCTCAAGCAGGTCGCAAGAGCGCATTGGCCACGCCGGCAAAACGTATCGATCATATCATTTGGGTTAACATGCTCGGCCATTTCCAACGCGTGAGCAAAACCCATGAGCGACGACAAGACTGCGATCATTACGGGCGCCGGCACCGGCATCGGCAAACACTCCGCATACGCGCTTCTGGACGAAGGTTATTCGGTTGCCTTCGCCGGGCGGCGCGCCGAAGTACTGGACGCCGCTATCAAGGAATCACCTGCGCCAGACCGCTGTCTCGCCGTGCCCACGGACATCAGCGAGC
>CAVOBC010000095.1:0-14140 GCA_963693635.1 Gammaproteobacteria bacterium
GTGGCCAGGTGTTGCCGACATCGTCGCGGGTGTCCTACCGGATTGATATGGCCAGGGTCCGTGAAGGCAAGACGGTCCTTGGTATCGGCGACGCCGAGGTGTTCAACGACGGGGAGCGCATCTACACAGCGCAAGATGTTAAAGTTGGGTTGTTTACATCCCTGGATGACTTCTAGCCGCATTTCACGGTGCTGCTAGCCGATACATGGATGTATCGGCCGCAGATCGACGACCTGGGTCGTTGATTTGGTGCGAGCGGGCCTGGGCCCGCGACCCAGAAAAAGTGCAGGAGGGCACTTTTTCTGCAACCTTTCATGGAACTAACGCAATATACTGCCGTGAGTTCCCGGCGCGCCAGCGCGCTAATCCAGCACCGTAAGATGCTGATAGGTGATGCGATGAAACGTGCAGTAATAACCGGTCTGGGCGTGGTCTCGCCCCTGGGCAACGATGTGGCCGCGACGCTTGTGTCTCTCAAGGCTGGCGTCGCAGGGATCCGGTATCAGGAAGCCTATAAGGAGATGGGACTGCGGAGTCTCGTGGCCGGCAGCATCAAGGACCTGGACACCTCAGCGTTGATTGAGCGCAAACTGCTCCGCTTCATGGGTGATGCTGCGGCATATGCGTACATCGCCATGCAGCAGGCTGTAGACGATTCGGGTCTTGAAGCAACGGACGTTTCCAACGAACGTACGGGCATCGTCGCCGGTTCCGGTGGTGCCTCGTCAGTGAACCTGACCGAGGCTGCAGACATCCTCCGGGAGAAAGGACTGAAGCGGATTGGTCCGTACCGCGTAACACGTACGATGAGCAGCACCGTGTCCGCGTGCCTGGCGACACCGTTTGGGATCAAAGGCGTTAACTATTCAATCACGTCGGCATGCTCGACCAGCGCGCATTGCATCGGTCATGCAGCCGAGTTGATTCAGTTGGGTAAGCAGGACATCGTCTTCGCTGGCGGCGGTGAGGAAGAGCATTGGACGATGACGTCGTTGTTCGACGCCATGGGTGCGCTCTCAACCAGTTATAACGACACACCGGAACGTGCCTCGCGAGCGTACGACAAGGATCGGGACGGTTTTGTCATTGCCGGTGGTGGCGGATTCGTGGTGGTTGAAGAACTCGAGCATGCGAAGGCTCGGGGGGCAAAGATTTACGCGGAGCTGACCGGGTATGGGGCAACCTCGGATGGTGTTGACATGGTTGCGCCGTCAGGCGAAGGCGGCATCCGGGCGATGCGCCAGGCGCTGTCGACGGTTGATGGCAAAGTGGACTACATCAACGCGCACGGCACCAGCACCCCGGTGGGTGACATGAGTGAGATCCGGGGAATTCGGGAAGTGTTCGGGGATGATGTGCCCCCGATAAGTTCGACCAAGTCGCTGTCCGGGCACTCGCTCGGTGCTGCGGGCGTGCATGAGAGTATCTACTCGCTGCTGATGCTTGAGAACGACTTCATCTGTGCATCGGCCAACATCGAGAACATCGACCCTGAGGTCGGCGACACGCCGATCGTCCGACAGCGGGTCGATCAGGCAGGTTTGCACCGGGTCATGTCGAACAGCTTTGGGTTCGGTGGCACCAACGCGGTTCTGGTTTTCGAGCGATTGGTCTGAGGGCGTAGCCCCGGGACTGCGCCGTCGAGATTCGCCGAGAAACTGACCGTTCTGCGATCGCCAGGGATTCCTGCAGAAAACTAGCTGGCGTGTTCGCCAGAGCGGCGATCAGGCAGCACGTAGTCCGCATCCAGATCCCACATCAGTCGGCTTAAACCCGGCGTTTCTATCGCGTCGATGATCACCTCGATGCCAAGGCTGTGCGCCATCGCCATCAGGCCGTGGGCGAAGGTCGAGCGTCGTGGGTCCTCGTACGGATCGCCAAGCGCGTGCTGCTCCAGTTTCAGGAAATTGAGATTCAGTTTGAGCAGATGAAGCAAACCTGTCTTCTGTTTTGCAAACAGGTTAAGAGACGTCCGAATGCCGACCGTCGCGACTTCTTCTAGTACGCGAACAATATTGTTGTAGTAGACATCGAGTAGCTCGTCTTCGAGTTCCAGGATCAAACGGTTCGGCGAAAAGCCGTTGGTTGCGAGTGCGGAGAGGAGCCGGTCTTCGAAACCGGGGTTCAGTAGCTGAAAGATTGATATGGGTACCACCAGAAACTCGTTCTGATCTGAGGTTACGCCGGCCATCTGTTCACAGGCCTGGTCGAGCAAGTGATTGAAGACCGGGGTTGCGAGTTGGGGTTGTTGCAGATGTGCGAGCAGATGGTGGGCGTCCAGACGACCGCGCACAGGATGATCCCAGGACAAGGTGGCCTGCTGCCCGCCGACCTCGCCGTCGGCGCGGATGATGGGCAGAAATCGAACGTTGAAGGCGTCGCCAGTCATCGCTTCGCGGGTCTCGGACTGAAACGCGACGTTGTCGAGGTAGTGCTGGTGCATCGCGTCGGTATAGAACCTGATCGCGTGGCGGGAGTCAGCTTTGGCACTCGTCATTGCGTGGTTCGCATTGGTGACGAGCATCGTTGCCGTCTCGCCACACTCAGGGTAGGTGGCGATGCCAATACTCGCTCCGGCGAAAATCTCGTGACCGTCAATCAGGAATGGCTCGTCAATCGCGGCCTGGATGCGCTGTGCGGTTGCGGTTGCGTGGGCAGCGGTGAACATGTGTGTCATACCGACCGTGAACTCGTCCCCGGCGAGGCGCGCCACCACGTCGAGCTCTGACACGGAACTCGTTATTCGATGCGCAACGATCTTTAGCAGCTTGTCACCAACGTCGTAGCCGAGCCCCGTGTTGATGTATGAGAAGTGATCGAGGCCCACGGACATCACTGCACAGGGCGCGTCGCGCTTACGTGAAATGAGCACATTGGTCTTGGCGCGGTAGAGTTCGATCAGGTCCGCCATGACCTCTTCAAACTTGAATCGATGCGGAAGGCCGGTGAGAGCGTCGTGGACCGACGTTTCGTCGTCGACGTTCGGCGGGCGCGCCTTGAATACCATTACGGCGTCGAGTTCAGTATGCCCCTGGACCGGGATGGCGACGAAGGTCGTATCCATCTTTGTCCCGTCATTGCGCCAGACGCCCGCGCGTTTGACTTGCAGCGATCTGCCTGCAGCGAGAGTCGTGGCGATCTTGTACGGGCGCCAGTGGGCCTGGGTGTCGTGCGCGTCCTGCTCCAGAAGCGTCTCAATACTGAGCCCGATGAGCGCAGAGTAATGGGTTCGCAGCATCTTGAGCATCGCCGGGTTGGCGTAGCGAATGCGTCCGTTCTCATCGATGCCGAGCATTCCCTCGGCCTCGCTCACCTTCATCGTAGATTCAAACTCGTTGATTCCCCCCACGCTTCGCTTCATTTCCTGAATCGCAAGGAGGCGGTCGAGGCACCGGAGGAGATGGGCCGGATCGATGGGTTTATAGATGGTTTCAGCAGGCCATACAGCGTCTGCGTGCAAGTCGGTGGCACTCGCCGCGAAGCGGGTTTCCATGAGAATCACCGGAATGTGGCAGGTCTCGGGCTGACCAGCGAGCTGATTGATGACCTGGTAGCCGTCCATGTCTTCCATCCGCGCGTCGAGCAGTATGAGCGTGGGCTGACGCGCAGCAGCGAGTCGCAAGGTTTCTTGTCCGCTCGGCGCGACGGTGAAGTCTGCGTCCATCTCCGCGGTCATGGCCGCGAGTGACAGGCGATACCTGTGTGGGCGCCGGTGGTAGCTGTGATTCGTTGAGCAATCCGTGCAATTGGTCCATCCACAGGTCTCCAGCGTGTTCCCCCAGAGTATAGTCGGCTTCTGTATATGCGTACGGCTGCTTGCGCCGCGCGACGACGACGCACAGCAAGTAAGCGCTTCGCATGACGATACCTGACGATTAGTGTGAGGGGCGGCGGTCGCCAAGTGACAACCCGGGCGGCTGGCAGTTGGCAACGGTAGCGGCAGGGACGTTCGGCAACTGTTTGCGTGCGAATGTGCTACAGGTCGCCTTGCAAGCGTCATAACGTAGTATGGGCGAGCATCCAGGTTTTGCATCGCATGCTCTGGCAGCGATGTGGCCTGCAGGAAATGTGGCCTGCAGGGATGCCGCCGACCGGGAGACCGAGACGTGCGCTGGCTCGGATATGGGGCGGCTCGGACACTAAACTCGGATATTTCGGAGATGAACTCGGATATGAAGAGTGCGTCATGGGGCGTCTGGCGTCGGATTTGGGAGGGGAACGACATGTGTTGGTGTGCTCTGGTGGCAAGGTTGACGGAGAATCTGCGGGTGCGAGGTCCTGGCGGCATGCGGGTGATTGCACTTGCAGGGGTCCTGCTGGCCCTGGGTGGTTGTTACCTTTCCCCGTCTGCGAGGATGGGCGATCAGTTGTTGGGCACTTGGGAGACAACGCTTGCTGGCATGCCCGTGACGATCAGCTATGCGGCCGAAACGGTGACCGTCAGGGGTAACCCGCCGCAATCCTACGTCTTTGCCGCCGATGTCCTGCAGGTTGCAGACATGCAGCGTCGGATCAGTTTTCCGGATTCGACGACGATGTTGCAAACCGACGCAGTGAGCGGTGTTGTTCAACGCTTCGTGCGCCAATCATCTGAACCGTAAGCTATTCACGGCTCGCGCAGCGAACGTGAACTGGGGGTGCACTATTCACGGCTCGCGCAGCGAACGTGAACTCGGAGTGTGTATTCCCTTGAGAAGCGAATGTGACAATAACTCGCTCGCGATCCGCTGGCCCAGGCAATGACTTCGCCAGCGCCCGCCACCGTGGCGCCCCTGGGCGAACGTTACTATCGGGACGAATTTCCGATTCGTCCTCACCTTCGTCGAGGATCGATACCAACACTTTCTGACGGGTGCGGAGCAACACTTCTGCATCTCGTTCGCGCGGTGCTCAGTGGACGCGCAATGCCTGTATGTCCGGCTCGCTCTACGCCGTGGACCGCTCTTTAGAACAGACAAGCTTCGGTATACCGAGGTGTCAGATCTTGCGGCGGCAATTGACGAATTGCTGGGTGCGGGTCTTTTGCAGGTGTGTGATGCAGTTCTGCCCTGTCTCCTGCGTGACGAACTAAAGCAGATCGCGCGCCGGCTTGGTATCGAGGTCGGGCAGCAGCGGCGTGATGATATTCTGACCCATCTTGAGGCGAGTTTACGCGCACATGCGCTGGCGGCGGCCTTGCCGCTACGGGTGGTCAGTGTGATCGGCCTCGAGGTCGTGAAGGTGCTCAAACTGTTGTTTTTCGGCTACTTGCGCCAGGACTTCACGGAGTTCGTGCTGCGCGACCTCGGTGTCGCACCATTCGAGGACTACCCGATCGGGACCGCAGCGAGTCTGTTCGACAGTCGGTCTACGGTCGACTGGATTCTTCTCCTTCGGGAGTTCTCAGAGGCATCACGGGTTGTAGTGCAAACCCGCGATGTGAGATTGATCTGCGGCTTCGCCGATGCTCTGTCCGATGTATGCGCGGGCCCCGAACCCGCGCGACTTGCCGATGGTGCTAGCCGGCGGGAGACCTGCAACCCGGTCGAGACGCAGGCAGATGACCTCCGGGTCCCGAACGATGATTTGTACCTGGGCCGGATCCTCCATCGGGTTGCCCGCGAACTTGAGCGTGTCGGCGCACTGGCGGAAGCGGCGGGTCTCTATGAACGTACACCGCACGAACCTGCCCGTGAACGGCTCGTGCGTCTGCGTGTAAAACTCGGTGATGAAGTTGCGGCGAGGCAACTCATTGAAGCCATAGCGGCGCATCCAGCGAGCGCGGATGAACTTGAGTTTGCCCAGAGTTTCTATACGCGCCATGCGCGTCGCTGCGGCTGGCCGGATACAGTTGGCTTGTATGTCTCGGCGCGTCATCGGGCGCAGACAGAAGTGTTGCCACTGCGATGTCGTTCGTCATCGGTCGAGGCGGATGTCGCCGCTTACTATGAGGAGCAGGGCTACATCGCTCGCTTCGTCGAGAATGGGTGGTGGCCGAGTCTCTTTGGACTTGTTTTCTGGGACATCATTTTCCATCCGCTCGAAGGTCAATTTTTCCAGCCGTTCCAGCGTGGGCCGGCGGACATCTTTGGGCCCGACTTCAGAACCAACCGCGCGAACTTGATTGCGGAGCGTCTGCAGGCGATCGGCGATCGCGATTATTTGCGCAGCCGCCTCCAGCACTATTTTGATTCCAGGTTCTCGGTCGCTAACCATTTCGTCCACTGGGGTGTCGTCGATCAACCGTTGCTTGACCTGACGTTGCTGCATGTGCCGACGCGGGATCTGCGCGCGGTGTTTACCGAGATGCTGGCGAACCTGGCCGAGCGACGAAGCGGCTTCCCCGATCTTGTTCTCTTCTCAGATGCCGGCTACGAGATGGTCGAGGTCAAAGGCCCCGGTGACAGGCTGCAGACGAATCAGAAACGTTGGTTTGAGCGGTTCCACGCGGCTGGCATGCCGGCGAAGGTCTGCCATGTCCGATACACCTGAGGTCCATCGAATCGCCGTGCGCGAGCTGGTTCATGCTGCACACCGCGCGGGCGACATCCACACCCGCTTTTTGACCCGAAGTTCTGCGATCGACGGTATCCGCGGCCATCAGCGTGTTCAGGCCTCAAGGACCGGGACGTACGAGAAAGAGGTTCAGGTTTTCGGTAAGCAGGAGCGCGATGGAGTACGGTTGCTCGTGCGCGGCCGTGTCGATGGCGTCATAACCGAAAGCGATGGCGTCACCGTTGAAGAGATAAAGACGACCCGCGTCGCACCGGAAGAGATTCCTGAGAGCTTCCGGTCGATGCATTGGGCACAGGCCGCCGTCTACGGTCATCTGCTTGTCGAGTCACTGCAAGTGACGGCTGTCACGCTCAGGTTGACCTATCTCGATCTGCGGGACGACAGCGAGTTCGATACTCGAGGAAGTCCGCTCCGCCGAGGATCTGAGGTCATTCTACATTGATATCACCGGATGCTATCTGGACATGCTGGTTCGCCTTTTGCGGTGGCGGGCCGAGCGGAATGCGTCGATCGAAGACGCACGCTTCCCGTATGGGGAGTTTCGACCCGGTCAGCGCTCGCTCGCAGTAAGCTGTTTCCGCGCCTTTGCCGCGCAGAGGAATTTGGTGCTTCAGGCCCCGACCGGAATCGGCAAGACCGCCGGGGTGCTGTTCCCGGCGATCAAGAGCTTGCCAGCCGGCCGGGACAAGGTTTTCTTCCTGACCGCCAAGACGATCGGTCGACAGGTTGCAGAGTCCACCCTTGATGACATGCGGGGCGCCGGTCTGCGCCTGCGTTCTGTGTCGCTGACCGCCAAAGACAAGATCTGCTTCACGCCAGGCGCGCCGTGCGACCCGGATGCCTGTGTCTACGCGCGCGGGTACTACGACAAGCTTCCATCGGCGATCGAAGATCTGCGTGCTAGCGATGGGATGTCACGACAGGTCATCGAGATGGTCGCAAGAACCCACGAGGTGTGTCCCTTTGAGCTGTCACTCGATGCCTCGCGCTGGGCGGACGTGATCATCTGTGATTACAACTATGTGTTCGATCCGACCGTGTACCTCAGACGTTTCTTTGACGATGTCGACGGTGAGTACCTGTTCCTGATCGATGAGGCCCACAACCTCGTTGACCGTGGTCGAGACATGTACTCGGCGGAGATCGCTAAATCAGATGTGCTGGCCTTGCGCCGCGCACTCGGCCCGGCGCTGCCAGAAGTGTGGCGCAAGCTGACGGGTATCAACCGTGGATTCCTCACGCTGATGAAAGAAGCTGACAGCGAGGGTGTGGTCGTGCTCGCCTCTGCGCCTGGCGACTTCATCAGGCAACTGCGAGCCTTTTGTCAGGCAGCGGAAGACTGGTCGCAGCTGAACGAGTCGGCTGAATTCGAAGATCCACTCAAACGACTCTATTTCGACGCGCTGCGTTTCATGCGGCGGGCCGAAGACCTCGATCACAACTTTGTTGTTCTGCTCCGTTGCCATCCCGGGCGCAAGGCGCGGCTCAAGCTGTTCTGCATCAACCCGGGGCCAATGCTCAACACCAGCATGAAGCGCAGCGTTTCGTCGGTTGTATTCTCGGCGACCATGACGCCCGAACGCTATTTCGCCACGATGCTCGGACTTGACGACACATGTGATTGGTATCGCATTGCCTCGCCATTCCCGGCGGGCAACATGGGCACTTTCATCGCGGGCCACATTGACACCTCATTCCGGGGACGGGAAGCAAGCGGCGCACAACTGGTTGACCTTTTGGTCGACATCGTGAATGCGCAGACGGGCAATTACATGGTCTTCTTTCCATGTTATCGGTACATGCAGACCATTGCCGAAGCCTTTGCGCGGCGGGCTGGCGATGTGCGCACACGGATGCAGGCGGCCGCCATGTCGGAGTCCGAGCACGAGTCGTTCCTTGAGGCCTTCGTGCATGACCCGGAACAGACGCTGGTTGGGTTCGCGCTGATGGGGGGCATCTTTGGAGAGGGCATTGATCTCAAGGGTACGCGCCTGATCGGCGCGCTCATCGTCGGCGTTGGCTTGCCCCAGGTTGGGATTGAGCGTGATCTGATTCGTCATCACTTTGCGGAGACCGGCCTGGGTTTTGGCTACGCGTATCAGTATCCCGGCATGAGCCGGGTCATGCAGACGGCTGGTCGCGTCATTCGCAGCGCGGTGGATCACGGCATCGTCTGCCTGATCGATCAGCGTTTCACTGCATCACGTTACCGTGACCTCATGCCGATTGAGTGAAACGTTGAAGTGATGGCATCGAATCAACACCTGGTCGGGGCGGTGCGGGATTTCTGGGCCGACTCCGCGGAGCCTGAGGCGTCCTCCGACGCCCGTAATTAGCGCGATCGGTGGTGTCGGCCGCGTCGGTTGGAAAAGCGTGAGGTGTGTCGGTTGCCGCGATGGAAGCCGGAGCGGTGCGACCACCAGTCGTGTCCAAAGTGACCGCGGTCGTTGACAAGAAACGGTACTGACATTGCAAGGCCGATGGCGACGTTCCTGAGTGCGTGGGAGCGGTGGTGTTGGTGGCTGTCCCTGATGACCGTGACATGGGTCGCACCATCGCTTCGATGATGCCCCGTGGCTGACGAGCGAATCACCGTGCTGTCGTCACCTCCGGCATCGATGTCAGAGCGCAGTGTGAGATGATACTCGTCGTGGATGTCACA
The DNA here is from genome assembly GCA_963693635.1 of Gammaproteobacteria bacterium. GTDB lineage: Bacteria > Pseudomonadota > Gammaproteobacteria > Pseudomonadales > Azotimanducaceae > CAVOBC01. Next base: position 9,158 of record CAVOBC010000095.1, read on the forward strand.
GTAGTACTCGGCGTATTCGTCGTCGACGATCCGATACGCGGGGGTTGCGCTGTTCCGGTTGGTCGTGGTCCGGTTGTTCGGGGTCCGGTCGTTCGCAGTTTCCCTCTGGGTCGCGATGGACTCGGCCCCGGCCGTAGCGCTCGGCAGGTCGGTCGTGGGTGCTTCATCGGCGGCTGCCTCGGCGAGGCGGGATATCCCGAGCAGGGTCGCGGGAAGGAGGCAGTTGAGGGCAGATCGTTTGAGAATTCTCGTTAGTGTCATGGTGTGCTCCATTTGGGGTGTTCGCCGGACCGTGCCGCGTTTGATGGTGTAACCTAGCGCGGAGCGTCTGAACCGGTGCTGAATTGAACCTGAATAGGTCGGCGGCAGCCATGAAAGTTCGTTGTACGCCTCCAGGACCGTTACGCAAAACAGACCAGCAGCACGAGCAAACGAGATTTTCGATGCGGGTCGAGCGGCGTGCATGTAGTAACACAAGACGACAAATATAGAGGGGACTTCGTCATGGCAGATGGGACTAACAGTCGGCAGATTGTTGTGATCGAGGGTGATGATGCGTCCCCCGAGGCAGTTCGACCCGTCGTGGATCTGATTAGCGCGCTTGCACCGGGTATTGACTGGCAGCGGCCGTTGGTTGGGGAGGCCGCCATCGCGGAGACGGGTAAGGCACTGCCGGAGGAGACCGTGGCGACGATCGATGCCAGCCACAGCACACTCTTTGGGTCTACCTCAGGCAAGAGTGGTGCGGCTCTGTTTTATCTACGATGGGGCAAAGGCACGTACGCCAACGTGCGGCCGACCCGGTATATGCCGGGCTACCGCAGTCCCCTTGCCGACCCCACCGGCATTGACTTCCTCATCGTGCGGGAGAATCTCGAGGATCTCTACCTTGGCATCGAAGGTGAGGTTTCTGATTTGCATGGACTCAATCTCGTGTCGCGCACCTCGCGTCAGCCGCTCGATGAGATTGAGGGGCGCTACGCGCTCAAAGTGATCACGGAAGAGGGGAGTCGGCGGGTCGTCGCGAAGTCATTCGAACTCGCGCGGGAGCGAAAAGCCGCGGGTGGCGAGGGCAAAGTGACGATTGCGACCAAGCACAACATGCTTGCCCATACAGACGGGCTCTTTCGGGAAGTGGGACTAAAGGTGGCAGAGTCGTATCCGGATATCACGGTGGAGAGCTTCATCATCGACGATTTTGCCCATCGATTGTGTCGCCGACCGCAGGACTTTGATGTGGTTGTCATGCCCAATCTCTACGGTGACATCCTGTCTGATGCGGCGGCTGGCCTCGTTGGCGGCCTCGGTATGGCCGCGAGCGGCTGCTACGGGGACGACTACGCGTACTTCGAGTCTGCGCATGGCACAGCGCCCGATATCGTGGGCCAAAACATCATCAACCCGACCGCGACGTTGCTGTCTGCGTGCTTGATGCTGAGGCACGTTGATTTGGCGAGCGTTGCTGATCAGATTGAGCGCGGCCTCGGTGCGGTGTATGCCGCCGGTGAAACGCTGACGCCTGACCAGGGGGGAACCGCGTCATCAACGGAATTCTGCGAGGCCGTACTCAGGGCGAGTGAAGATGCCTGACTCTGCTTAGGGAGTTTCTTACTGACTTTCTCACTGACGGGCGAGGGTGTCGCGCGTCACCCGGCCATGAGCTTATCGGCAATTGATAGAAGCAAGGAGACCCGCGATGGAATTTGGATGCGTTTTGCCACACAACGAGATTGGCACGGACCCACAGGCAATCAAGGCCTGGGCGCAGGGCGTCGAGGCGCTGGGCGCAACCCACATGCTGATCTATGACCATGTACTGGGTGCAGACCGGGACCGCTCCGGTGGGTTTGAGGGTCCATACGACAAAGACATCGCCTTCCACGAACCATTCACGACGTTTGCGTTTCTGGCGGGCGTCACGCAGTCCATCGATTTTGTCACCACCGTGCTTGTTTTACCGCAGCGACAGACCGCGCTGGTCGCAAAGCAGGTCGCTCAACTCGCGATCCTGTCCAGCAACCGTTTTCGCCTCGGCATCGGCACCGGGTGGAATCAGGTGGAATATGAAGCGCTGAACGAGGACTTCGACAATCGGGGCAAGCGTCAGGAAGAGCAGGTTGAACTGATGCGTGCCCTGTGGGCAGATGAGACGGTGAGTTTCGACGGTAAGTATCATCGGGTGACAAAAGCGGGCATCAACCCCAGACCCTCTGCGCCTGTTCCTATCTGGTTTGGCGGTGGGGCGCCCGCGTTGCTTAAACGCTGCGCGCGCATGGGTGATGGCTGGATGCCGGTCATGGGTGCCAATCAGGCCGCCGCCGATGCGCTGGCGCTCATAGAAACCGAGCGGCAGTCGCGTGGACTGACGATGGACGGGTTCGGCGTCCAGGCGCAGGCACAGTTCGCAGGTGGGACCGTAGAGCGTTGGCGTTCACACGCCATGCGATGGCGAGATCTGGGCGCGACTCACCTTGCGGTCGCCACGCACAATGCGGAACCGACCGATGCTGACGGCCATGTTGCTCGTGTCGCCGCGTATCTTGATGCTGTTAAGGGGCTATAGCAGTATTTCACGGTGCCGGATTATTGCGCTGTCGCGCAGGGAACTCACCGCAGCATATTACTTTAGTTCCATGAGGGGGTCGCGGGGGAGGCGCGCCAACCGGCACCTCGGTTTTTGCCGTTAACGTACGGCGCAGTAATGGCAGTGCAGGTAAGTGCCCGGGTTGCTGGCCATCAAGGCGACATCACCGAGGTCACGCGCGATCGAGACCAGCGGGAACAAACTAGGTGACTGGCTGAGGCCGAGGTGTGGGGCGATGGCCGCGGCGAACGGCGCGAGCAGCCTTTGCAGCAACTCATCAGCAGGTGACAACTGCGGCGCGAGATGCAGTACCTTGTAGTCCGTTGCGCCCGACAGCAGTGCCGCTGACTCGATCGCATCTTCGAGGTCGCCGAGGGCGTCGACGAGCCCGAGGCTCGCGGCCGTTTCGCCCGTCCACACGCGGCCTTGAGCCACCTTGTCAACCTCGTCAAAACTGAGATTTCTGCCGCGGGCGACCAGTTCCACAAACATGCGGTAATGATGTTGCACCGAACGTTGCAGCACGTTTTCAATGATTGGTGAGAGGGGGCGAGTCAGACCGGTGCCGCCAGCCAGGCGCGAGGTGCCAACTCCGTCTGTGTGGACGCCGATCTGAGCCAGTGCCTCGTCAAGCGTGGGGAAGGCGATATAGGTGCCGATGGAACCGGTTATCGTCGTCGGTGCCGCGTAGATCTTGTTGGCTGTCGCAGCGATCCAGTAGCCCCCCGACGCCGCGTAGCTGCCCATGGAGACGACGACCGGTTTGCCTTCGGTCTGCACGCGTTCGAGTTCATAGCGGATTTGTTCGGAGGCGGACGCGCTGCCGCCGGGGCTGTCCACGCGGAGGACGATTGCCTTGACTGAACTGTTGCTGCGGGCGTCGCGGATGAGCTTGCTAAGGGTGCTCGCGCCGATTGCGCCAGGTGGCTGATGCCCGGGCAGGATGACGCCGGCCGCTGTTATAACCGCAATCTGATCACGCCCGCCGCCGCCGAGGTCCGGCAGTTCGCGCGTGCTGTAGAGAAAGTCGAGGTAGTTGACTTGATTAAATCGCTCGTCCGTGCCACCAACGACATCGATGAGCTTTTGCGTAAACTGGCCGGCGCTGATCTGTTCGTCCACGAGACCGGTGTTGACTGCCATCAACATCGGGTCGTTGTCCGAGTCCTGCAACACCTGGTCATATTCGTCGGTGAGACGTGCCACTACGCCCAGATCGAGTTCGCGTTCCGCCGTAATGGTACGCGTGTAGTGGCCCCACAGGATGTTGAGCCAGGCGAGGGTTGCTGCTTTTTCGTCAGGAGACATGGTGTTGCGCAAATAAGGCTCAACGGCACCCTTGTGTTTGCCCACTCTAAAGACGTGAAAGGAAATCTTGAGCTTGTCGATCGCTTCTTTGTAGAAGAAAGGAAACACGCCGTAGCCGGTCAGTTGGACGCCACCCAGCGGATTAAAGCTGTGCTTGTTCAGGTAGACGTGATCGGCATGTGCCGCCAGGAAATACTGTGACTGTGTGTACGCGGTGCCAAATGCATACACGGGTTTGCCAACTTCGCGGTAGCGTCTGATGCGCGCGGCGATCTCCTCAAGTTTGCTGTGCGACGCGCCGGTCATTTGATCAAGCCTCAGAACCAGTGCTTTGACGCGCTTGTCGTTAAGGCCGCGGTCGAGTGCAAGCAGACAGTCCTGAAGGACGATCTCGCTCTGGACGATCTGATTTGCTCCCAGTAGCGGGGCAAGCGGGTCTGGTCGCTGGCGCTGTTCAACGATGCGCCCGACCGGTTGAAACACGAGGGCTGTACGGGGTTGGATAACGGTTCCGTCGCCGCCCAGGCCATCGATCAGCATACTCAGCAGAAAAACCACGACGACCAACGCCAGCAGGTTGCCGATGCCGGTCCGCAAATGCCCGAGTCCGTTCCAGATCGCCCGCAGAACGCGCGTCATGTTGCTGTCACCATCGATCCCCTTGTCCTGCAATCTGTTCGTTGTCGCAAAGCCCGCTCGTCCCTGCAAACGGTTCGTCCTGGCAAACGGTTGGTCCCGGCAAACGATTGACCCTGCAAACTGTTACTCCTGCAAATCTGGCCCATCAATCCGCACTTGCCCGACTTTGCCGGCACCTGCCCCGCTTGGTCGCGTTCGCTTAAGTCATGGCCCATTGAACTGGGCGCGTTCTGTGATGGGTCAACCTTGTGGGTTCATGCTAGCAAGGAACGGGTCATTGCGTTTCGCTACTTTTTACCGCCGGCTGCATGCGATAGGCCGTACTGCGCCAGTGCGTCGCGGACGCCGCCGGTGCCCAGCGCCTGACACGCGTTGAGCCCGCAGTCCCTGGCGGCAGCGACATTGCCGGTGGAGTCATCCAGAAAGAGAATGCGCTGTGCGGGGATCCCCAT
>CAVOBC010000096.1:0-14073 GCA_963693635.1 Gammaproteobacteria bacterium
AGTTTGGCTGGCCAGCGATGAAGCGTCGTTCGTCACGGGCGAGGCTATCGTAGCTGACGGTGGGCTACGCGCGCGTTCGCCCCTGGGTCGGATCGGTGATCCGCGACCGTTGGGTAAGCGACCGTCATAGCGCGGGGGACTTCTGACTGTTAATCAGTGGGTCGCTGGTTCGAGCCCAGCAGGCGGAGCCAAATATCAGAAATGGGAGTTTTGCTCCCTTTTTCCTCCCCAGACTGCCGCAGCTCAACCACATTTTTAGCAAGAAAATAAAAGGGTTCGCGATACTCTGCAGTCAATCTGCCATCCTTCCAGAGTGAGTTCGATAGTACCAATCCGAGCAGTCGGCGTTTTTCCGCCGATGACTGCAATCTGTAGAGTTCCCCGGCTTTTTGCGCAAGTTCTAGAAGCTGGACACCCTCCTCGAGATAAGTCTGGTCTGCATCCTAATGCTCGCTGATGTTCGCGAGGCATTCTTGCTGAACCTCACGCCATTCGGCGGCCTTGCGATCGAAGAATTCGACATTGATGCGCCCATCTATTTTGTCGATGTACATCGCGTCAATCCGATGCTGAAAGCGGTCATACTCGGCCTGGATCCGGCTAATCGCTTCCTGGCGATACTGCTTCGCGTCAGCATGGCTTGCTCGCAGCGCATCAACGACCCAACTCAACACCTCGTCGTCTTTGCCATCAGCACTTTGAGGTGCTTCCATATGTTTCCCCCTGGTTGTCACTCTACCCAAATGTCAGCGATCTCACCGACCTAGACGGTCGGCGCCGTCGACTTTTCCCACGGTCGCCATTGCCGGATCATCTTGGCCTTGGCGTGCTGGATTGTTCCGCAGATGCATCGTTTAGCTGCCGAGGCCCATCGGCCATGATGGCCTTTTGACATGGCCCCATCAGCGGCGGCGGCTCTCGGTTTTCGCAAGAGCCTCAGTTCCCCGGCATTGTGACTGCCTCCGCAGGACAGACCCAATCCGAAGCCGGCAGCCTGCGTTGCCGAAAGTGTCTGGAGGGCGCTCACGACCGGTTTCTCCAGCCACTGGAATGGGTCTGTGGGTTTGCGTCCTCGCCGTCCGCAGCAGCCACCTCGTTGATTTGGGGGTGATTTGCGGGGGCGGTTCCGGTGGTAGCCCGGCTAACATCTGCGTCTGCTGACCATTCAACCGTCCGCGCACCGTGGTCGTCGAATTGGTCGTTTCGTGGAGCGTCGGAAACTGCGGACGGTGCGGACGATCTTGTTAGCACGTCTTCCAGCCCGCGCGTGATCCTGATGATGCGGGTCCTCCCCCGGCCCTTGCGCTCGAATGTGATGTCGATGCCGACACTGCGCAGAAAGGTCGCCGCCCGACGCACCCGCCCCGACAGCGCGCTAGCCGTGGTCGGCCAGGCCTTGTTCCTGCGCCCTTTCTCCACGACCTCTTCGTTGAGGACGCCCAGAAGGTCTGAGGCGGTACCCGTCCACTCCGTGCGCTGGCTCATCATTGAGCGGATGGCGGAGCCGACCGGATCAGCCTCGATGACGCTGTCGACCATTTCATCGCGGTTGCCGGCATAAGCGGCGCCAAAAGTGCCAGCCGGCCAGAGTGCAGTTTCACAGGCCGTGGCCCACAAGGCGCAGTCCGCCATGCGGGGCAGGCTGTCGAGGTGGGTATCGGCGAGCCGATTCAGGCCGTGGCAAACAGCCGTCGAGGAGTACCCCAAGCAACTGTGGGCGGGCCATATCAAGCGCTGCCCACAATTCCTTCTCGGGACGGCGGCGGTTTTCCGGGATCGGCTCCAGAGTCAGGAAGATTGCCCGGTCGGCCAGGTCCGGCCGTGTAACGATGTCTTCGATGCCATTGAGAATCACCGGTCGGGAAGCGTCGAATAGGACCTCGTCCTGATCAGTGTAGAGCTGGCGGACGGCGAAGCCGCCACCGAAGGCGAGACGGCAAAGGGTGTCGGAGATCCACGGGGACAGTCTTGAGACGTTGTCGAAGGCTAGGATATGGCCGTTGTTTGCGGCGATGAAGAAATCACGGTCCTCCCGAGGTAACCCCCGTACTGGCGCTGTGTTGGGATCGAGCAACGAACGCAGTACGGATGCGAAGGTGGACTTCGCTGATCCCTGCTCGCCAGACAGCACCAGTACCGGGTACGGTCCCCGGTCGCGCAGCACCGCGAGCGCCCAGGCCACGATCAGGATGAAGTCGCGGTCGCCCTGGACGGTGAGGAAGTTGCGCAGCGTCTCCAACTTACCGCCTTGGGCGGGCGTGGCGAGTGACTGCATGCCAGCGGCGCGTCGAAACCGTACTGGTGGGTCCTCGATGATCCGCCACCCATCGGCCCCGATCTCGATTGCACGCCACGCCTCATCGGCCAGGTCGAGATAAAGCTTGCCGTCCAGACCCCCGATGCGGACATGTACCTCGCGCTCAGGACCCTCGAAATGAGCTTTGGCTTCAATGACGTTGAGAGCAGACTGCAGGGCCTCGGAGTTGGGTGCACCGCCCGTACCCTCGAAGAACCGCCTCGTGAGCCAGCGTCGAAAGCCCTTGCCGCGAACCGGCCAGGTTTCCCGGTGCCCGTTCACCTGCAGATCACCGCATGGGGTGGAATCCGCGCCGTGAAACAGCTTCACCTCATGAGCGAATTCGATCAGCAGATCAGTCTGCTTCGGGCTGCGGCCACCTTCGCCAACCGTCTCCTCCGCCAACACCTCGTCGAGCACGGCGACCCGGCAGCCCACACGCTCGCGCTGGTCGCGGAGGCGCTCGAAACCCACGCGATCGTCTTGTCGCAGGGCGACCAGACATTCAAGTATCTCGGGCGCAAACGGTGCTCCCGGGTCAGCTCCGGCGCGCGTGACAAGGCCATCCAGCAGATCCCGGATTTCTTCCGCATTCTCAATCGTGGCACAGATCAAGTCTTCCGTTCCCGTACTCATGCTGCGCCTCCCCGCTTAAGGGCATGGCGGCCAATAGCACCCGAACGAGAATCAGGCTAACGTTACGAACCGGCCCAACATGAGTCCCGCTATGAATATCGCAGTGAAACACGATCCGGTCACCGTAAAACCACTAACCGGCGCGGGCGGTGCCGCCATTTGGGGCCTTGATATCACCACCCTCGACGACGCAGGGCACCGACGAGTAAATGATCTGATGTTGCAGTACGGTGCCATCGCCCTGCACGGTCAGGCGCATGCAAGCGTCGAGCAATTGCGCGCCTTTGGACTCCACTTTGGGGAACTCGACGTCCACGGCTTTTCGCCCACGGTGGACGGTTTTGACGATGTAATGACAATCGGACAGCTCCGCTCGGAAGCGTGGCATTCAGACGTCTCCTGGAAAGAACTACCGCCAAAATACTCAATGCTGTTAGCCAGGAAGGTCCCATCGCTCGGCGGCGGAACGCTTTACGCCAACCAATACAAAGCCTACGACGATCTCTCTGACATCATGAAGGCATTTGTCGACCCACTACTTGCCGAACATGACGGACGGCAGTTTGACTTTAAACTGTCGAAACACCCTGTAACCCATCCGGTTGTCATCACTCATCCGGAAACCGGCAGAAGAGCACTGTTCGTGAACCGCAACTTCACACAACGGATCAAAGGGCTCGACCGCGACGAAAGCACAGCCGTGCTCGAGTACCTGTTCAAACACACCAGCCGCGCGTATTACCAGTTTCGCATCGACTACGAACCGGGAACCATCGCGATCTGGGACAACCGCTGTGTGCTGCACTCACCCTGCCCGGATTACGACCCCAGTGAAGAAAGACTAATGCAACGGGTAACCGTGCTGAGCGATGTGCGGCCGTCGCAGTAAGCCGACGGCAGCGGGAGGACTGGAGGAAACCGGGGTCACCTTAGTCGCCCCAAACCGTATTCGAAAGTCATCTTGTCACGATTGGCGAGAACCTCGTTCACCAAGCCCTGCAACCTCGGCGATGTCCTCGGGGTCGATGGCATCCTCCACGCTGGCCAAACCGTGTTTATCGAAGACCATAACGTTGGCTTGAATCGCTGTAAAAAACGGGTCAGGGTCAAAGAACGATAATGGATCTTTAGTAATCTAACGGTATGTATTCGTTTTTTGACTCTGACCCCAACCTTCAAAACGTGCAATCGAATCGAGCGTGACGCGGTCCTCAGATCACCTCCAGATAGTCCTTATCCGGCGATGGCGGAAAGGGCGCCGATGGAAGTGTCTGGTACCAATACGCAACTGACGCGATGTCATCCTGCAGCGGAAGATAGCGGCGCTCTCTGGCCGTCCGCCAACCGAGGGCATGAATGATGACGTTGAGATCCTTACGCAAACCGCCAGTGATGTCACTTGTGCATAACTCTCCCAACCACAGGCAGGAAGTCGCCCGCGGGGCATTCGATTGACGGTTGCGGGTCATCGTCCCAGTACACCCTCAGAATTGTGTGACGCCACTTCCCACAGGCGAGCGTCATCCAGATGTGCTGGATGGCTCCGCTGCCCTCGATGTCGGCAAGCATGAAGGTCTTACCTGGTTCGATGAGTACATACGGCGACACCTTCCAGCCCTGCCCCAACCCTCTGGCAGCGCTTGCAGCGGGTCCGTCCGTCGACTGACCGCACGCGCCCTTGCCGCTGCTGAAATTCTCCGGGCTGATGGATCGCGTTTGCGCATCCGACAACCGCGACAAGCTCCCCATGTGCATCCCTAACCCCGAGAACGTCATTGCTCTCTCCCCGGTCTTTCGGCCAGTCATTCGACGCTCATGCTCGCGCTGGGTTGTCTGCGACACCCGACGGGCATACGGTCACGCCGGATGTCGTCGCGACTGCTCACTACGCACATCAAGAAGAAATCCACGTAGCTCTGGCCGCCCCACCGGGCGTGATAAAGTCCTGATCATGAAGACAACTTCCCGTTACGGACCCCGCCGCACCCGACGCACCCGCCTGCTGGCAGACAAAAGAGCAGGGGTCGTGATACGGCACATCTCCGCCATCACCGTTCTGTTCGTTTCCTGTCTGTCGCTCGCTGCCTGCAACACGGGCACGGCTGGTCGCACCGGCCCGCCAAACGTACCCGCGCTATCCGCCACGGCCGACCCGCCACAACCGATTAGTCCGGAGGCAATGCAGCGCTGGTCACGCAGTTGCGCGCTCTGCCACATAGACGGCAGCGGTGGCGCGCCGGTGGCAGGCAACTCGGTCGACTGGGCGCCGCGGCTCGCACAAGGCATGGACGTACTGCTGGCGCATACCGTCGAAGGGTTGAACAACATGCCGCCGCTCGGTTACTGCATGGCGTGTGAACGGGGAGATTTTCTCGCGATGATCGACTTCATGACCCGGGACGTCGCGGCGCCAATGGACGCTACACCATGACGTCGAATCTGTCGCGACGCGGGTTCCTCTCGAGCTGCGTTCTCGGGGCACTCAGCGTGGCGTATCCACCTGTCAGGGCGGCGACGTCGCCATCGCTACCGTGGCGTAACTGGTCAGGCGGCCTGGTCTCTCATCCCGCGGGTCGCGTCTCGCCGGTGTCCGAAGGCGCGCTTCAGGACTACCTGGCAACAACCAAAGGCCCAGTGCGCCCGGTCGGCTCGGGGCACTCGTTTACACCGCTGGTCCCCACCGACGGCCACCTCATCGTCATCGACCAGCTTGCCGGGATGATCAGACACGACCCGGACCGGCTACAGGCCACGTTCGGCGCGGGTTCGCTACTCGGTGAGATGGGTGCGCCGCTCGCAAGCGTCGGCCAGGCCATGCTGAACCTGCCGGACATCGACCGACAGACACTTGCGGGAGCGACGGCAACGGCAACCCACGGTACCGGTATCGCCTTCACGTGCCTCTCCGGGTTTATCACACAATTGCGGCTCGTGACGCCAGTTGGCGAGGTTCACGATCTGAGCGCGGACAGCAACCCCGACCTGTTTAATGCAGCGCGCGTCAGCCTCGGCGCACTCGGTGTCGTCACACAAATGACATTACAAAACCGGCCCACCTACAGGTTGAAGGCGCAGAACTGGGCGCAGCGGATCGAAGAAGTGCTGGAAGGGTTCGACGAATCGGCGGCGCGCCATCGACATTTTGAGATGTTCCCGCTGACCCATTCAGACTATGCACTGGTGCTCGCAATCGACGAGACCGACGAACCCGTGAACAATCCGTTGCCGTCCCTCGAAGAAGCAGCAGCCTTCGGTGCTGCGATGGATGGATGGTCGACGATGCCGCCCCGCGAACGTCCCCCCTTCATCGATGGCCTGGCCAAACAGATTCAGCCGACCGAGTCCGTCGACTGGTCGCACCGGATCCTCAGCAACGTCCGCAACAACCGCTTCAACGAGATGGAGTATTCAGTACCGCTCGAAGCAGGCGCACAATGCCTGCGGGAGATACTGCGGACGATCATCGACAACGAAGTGGACGTCGTGTTCCCCCTCGAATACCGCTACGTCAAGCGCGATGAGACGTGGCTCAGCATGAGCGCCGGCGACGAAGACCATGCCGCGATATCCATTCATCGCACGGCCAGCGAAGACTTCCGGCCGTACTTCGACCTGATCGAACCGATCTTTTGGAAATACGGCGGACGGCCGCACTGGGGCAAGGTCCATTCGCTCGGCGCGCGGGAACTGAATCGCCTTTATCCTCGATTCCGCGACTTCCAGGAAGCTCGAGCGGCGCTCGACCCTGCGGGACGAATGTTGAACCCGCATCTGCGCAAACTGTTCATTGGGTGAGGCGCGACATTGACTGAGGCGACTTAGAGGAGCTGTCATGAAAAGGAGATCCTTGCTCGCGGGAGCCGCGGCACTCACCGCAGCCGGCAGCGGTTTCGGGTTGCTCTGGGCGCCGGCGGCGTCCGGCGCACCGTCGGGTGGATCGCACGATGCCTACTTTGCGCGGCTGAACGCACTTCTGAAACGCGATGGCCCGGGCCGGCCGGTCATGCTCCTCGATCTTGCGCGCATGGACCGCAACATTGATCTGATTAGCAAGTCCGTTGGCCGCGACAAAACCTACCGGGTAGTCGTCAAGTCGCTGCCTTCGGTCCCGCTGCTCGAACACGTGACCAGGCGCGCCGGGACCGATGCGCTGATGGTGTTCCATCAACCGTTTCTCAACGCGGTCGCCGAATCCTTCCCGGCAAGCGACGTCCTGCTCGGCAAACCGATGCCGGTTGCTGCAGCACGCACGTTCTACCGCAAGCTCCGCTCGACAAAATTTGTACCGGAGCACCAGGTTCAGTGGTTGATCGACTCACACGATCGTCTTTTGCAGTATCAGGCACTTGCCCATGAACTCGGCGTGCGGATCCGCGTCAGTTTTGAGATCGACGTAGGACTACATCGCGGCGGATTTGCCAAACCCGAAGCACTCCGCGCAGCGCTGACGGTTGTGCAGGCGGATCCCGATCACTTAAGTCTCGCCGGCCTGATGGGATACGAGGCGCAACTGACGGGACTGGGAGCAAACCTGAATCACCCTGCCGTAGCGAAGGTGCTGGGGATCTATCGGGGTTTTGTCGACTCTGTGAACGCGGCGGGCATCGCGCCCGAAGGACTCACCCTCAACGGCGCCGGCAGTCATACCCTCGGAATCTATGAACGCGACCGGCTAATGAACGATCTGGCCGCGGGTTCCGGTGTTGTCATGCCCACCGACTTCGACACCTTCCATCTTGGCTTGCATCAGCCCGCCCTCTTCATCGCCGCACCCATTCTAAAGCGCTACCCAGTCAACCGGTTCAGGCCTGACCCACCGGAGAACATGCGACAGATCTACTACATCTATGGCGGCGCTTGGAAGGCCCGCGTGGTGTCGCCGCCTGATGTCGGCGATGCTCCGTATGCGAGCACCAATCAGAGCCCGATCATGACCTCGGCAAGCGTCGATCTACGGGTGGACGACTACATGTTCCTGCGACCCACACAGAGCGAATTTGTCATGCTCCAGTTCGGCGACATTCTGACCGTACGTGACGGCGAGATCGACTCGCGCTGGCCCGTCTTCCAGCAGACTGGGTAGTTTTACCCTGGCGGGACAAAATCGGGGTCAGAGAAAAATAACGAATAGTTATCGTTAGTTATCCATCGACAGGGTCCGCACCAGTTGAATAGAGAAACTCAGATCGTGAGTAGAGATTCTTGGCTAACGATACCTATTCGTGGTTTTTCTCTGACCCCACCATTCGTCCTCTTCCCGCACAGTCGCTACATAATATATGGTGCGACACAGGGTTCATCTTACCCGGCCGTCAGGAGAGCAAGTGTCCAACCAATTCGCACAGAACAATAGCTTCGATCCATCTGCATTACGCAGGAAATACCAGATGGAGCGCGACAAACGTATGCGCCCCGAGGGCAGCCAGCAATATCAGGAGGTTGCAGGGGACTTTAGTCACTACATTGATGATCCCCACGTTGATGCAATCGCCGAACGAGACCCGCTCAACGATGAAATCGATGTCGTCATCATCGGTGGCGGCTTCGGCGGCTTAATTACTGCCGCACGCTTCACCGAACTTGGCATCGACAACATCCGCATTATCGAAAAAGGCGGCGACTTCGGAGGCACCTGGTATTGGAATCGCTATCCGGGCGCAGCATGTGATACCGAATCGTACATCTACTTACCGCTGCTTGAGGAACTCAACTTCGTCCCGAAGGAGAAGTACACCCACGCGCCAGAAATCCTGCAACACTGCCACAACATCGCGGAACACTACGACCTGTATGACCGGTCATGTTTGCAAACCGAGGTCAATGGCCTTGAGTGGGATGAATCTGCAAGCCGATGGATCGTGCGGACGAACCGCGGTGACACAATGCGCGCTCGCTTTGTAGTCATGTCGAACGGTCCCATGAACCGGCCAAAGCTACCCGGTATTACGGGGATTGCTGACTACCAGGGCCATACCTTCCATACCAGTCGCTGGGATTATGTGTACACCGGCGGAGACTCGGAGGGCAACCTGCACAATCTGAAGGACAAACGCGTTGCCGTTATCGGAACTGGCGCTACCGCGGTGCAATGTGTGCCACACCTCGGCGCGTCAGCAAAAGATCTCTACGTGTTTCAGCGCACGCCATCGTCGATTGACGTTCGCGCGAACCGGCTAACAGACCCCGAGTGGGCAGAAAATCTACAACCGGGATGGCAGCGTGAGCGGATGGAAAACTTCAATATCCTCTGTTCCGGCGGCGTTGTTGAAGAAGACCTGGTGAAAGACGGCTGGACCGAGATCATCCGGAATCTGATCTCGATGGCGAACTATCGCGGTAAAGACACCAAATGGGATGAAGTTCCCGAACTGATGGAACTCGCGGACTTCCAGAAGATGGAGCAGATTCGCACGAGAGCAGAAGAGATTGTTGAAGATCCTACAACAGCAGAAGCGCTCAAGCCCTGGTATCGCCAGTTCTGCAAGCGGCCCTGCTTCCACGATGCTTACCTGCAGACATTCAATCGCGACAACGTAAAACTCATCGATACCGACGGTATCGGCGTTGAGTCGATTACTGCAACAGGCGTTATTGCCAATGGCGAAGAGTACCCGGTTGACTGCATTGTCTTCGCCACCGGCTTCGAAGTTGGCACGGAATTCACTCGCCGCGCCGGTTACGACGTCATAGGGAAAGACAACCTCAAGCTCAGTGATAAATGGGCGGATGGCATGCGAACACTCCACGGCATCCACACCCACGGATTTCCGAACCTGTTTATCATCAGCAATTCGCAGTCGGGCTTTACCACCAACTTCCCGCATTCCATGGACGAAACCGCACGACATATCGGCTACATCCTGAATCGTTGTTTAGACGAAGACATCGCGACGGTCGAAGCCACACGTGCCGCCGAAGACGCCTGGGTAGAGGAAATTATTTCGGTGTCACGCTTCAACCAGGAGTTCCAGGCGATGTGTACACCCGGCTACTACAACAACGAGGGCCAGCCCAATCCCAAAAGCGTCCAAAACGGCCCATACGGCAAAGGCTCGCGCCCCTATTTCAGAATCACCGAAGCCTGGCGAGAAGAAGGCACCATGCGAGGGCTCGACCAACAATAGATAAAGAAATTGGGGTCAGTGTAAAACAACGATATATTGTCGTTAGTATTGATCTAACAATACCTATTCGTTGATTTACACTGACCCCACCCTTCAGTCCGGCAGACCCAACACGCATTTTTCAATCATGTTCATCTGGACCTCGTTTTTGAGCCCGCCGGGGATCGATCGGTTTGTGGTTATAGCCTCGCAGGACTCGCCTGAAATCCATAGCTACACCGACGAGGCGATTGGCCACTTCGACCCTGATGAGTCCGTATTGGACGGCGCCCATCGAACCATCGCGGATTGGTGGAGGTCACAGGCGACAGAGGCCTCTCAACCCCTTTGGGAGTCACTGATTCAAGCGGGTGAAGTCGACCGAGATACCGCTTGGGCCTGGGCGCGCGAGGTGTGGGACGCTGACTCCGCCATTTATTTCTTAAATTACTATATAAATCAACAGGTTATGTAACTTTTACACGTCTCCTACCAAAAAGTACCCGCTGTGGCGTACTTCAAAGGCAGCGGCTTGCCGCAGGATTTCTTCAATGGACTGCTTGGCACTTGCGGCTACCCGCTCTTCGATTCGGTCGTGAAACATCGTGCGTCTTTCTTCATCGAAGATCTGAACGCCGATCCCCGCGTCACCAGCGTGCCCATCCAATCCGGACCGGACAGCGTTATCACGGAAATAACGCTCATACCGCTTTCCAGCAACACCAAGGAAAACGGCTTCCTGCCACTCGCCGATGCCCACGAATTCTTCACGCAGACGACCACCAGCATCCTGCGCAGCCTCGGCCATCTGGCGAGTGTTGCGTACGAAAACGCGTTGCTCCGCGAGAAAGAACAGGAGCAGATGCACAGGCAGCAGGAACTGGAACTCGCCCAGGTCATCCAGGGTCGGCTGCCAGTGCCTGAGATGCCGAGCATCAACGGCCTCGATCTTGCCGGCTGGAGCTTTCCCTGTGATGAGACCGGCGGCGATTACCTGGACGTTTTCAACTTCGGCGATGATCGCTGCGGCATTGTCGTCGGCGACGCTTCGGGGTACGGCCTCGGTGCGGCACTGGTCATGATCGGCGTGCGCGCCGGTTTCATGTCGCTCATCACGACCGGTCAGCCTATGGACCAGGCATTCGCTCAATTGTCTGATCGTGCCGAACAGGATTCGCCGAACGATCGCTTCATGACGCTCTTCTATGGCGAGTTTGATACAAAAGCGAGAACGCTGACGTATGCTTCCGGCGGGCACGACGATCCACTACTTTATCGCTCTGCAGACGGCTCAATCGCCCATCTCCAGTCAACCGGCCTCCCAATTGGCATGCTGCCGGGGATGACCTACGATTCAGAAGTGATTGCAGACCTCTCGCCCGGCGACATCCTGCTCGCGAGCACTGATGGCATCACCGAGGCGTTTTCTTGCACCGGCGAAGCATTTGGCGGGGAACAGCTGGAAGCAATCCTTCGCGACTGTTCCGATGAGAGTGCCGGGGTCATCACGCAAAAGATCCTCGACGAGGTCAACACCCACGTCGGGACCGCACCGACGACCGATGACAAAACCCTCCTTGTCGTCAAGGTGGCTGACCTCAGCTTAGCTGGCTAGTTCTTGTCCGAAAATTGTCATCCTGACAATTCTTGGGAGTCGGTTTGCTAACAAACCTCCCATTTTCCTGCAGAAAATGTGAGCGGCGACGGCAGGTGGCTGCTACACCTTGTGCTGGCGGCAAGCGCAGCAGCGACCCGGGTCCGCCCTCATGTGGCCTACAACCCGTATTATCTCAACGAATCCGAATCTCTTCGTCGGGCCATCGATTTCTCGACGGCCTCGGCTGGCCGACGCGGCACTACGTCTTCTCCTCAGATTTGCCGCTTGTGCTTATTGCCCGCCATCGCCGTCGTGCTGTCGCCTCTGTTCCTGGCATTTCAGCTTTGCGGCGACTGTTTAGCTTCGCGCTGACGAGGGAAGCGAAAGCCACTGCCAACCCGTATTATGTGGACTCAGGTCACCCGAGTCGGAATGGCAATGTGTAGCGATGCTGAACTGTCAGGCATCTATCTCCGGGGATCGTAGATGCGGATCAACTTTCCGGCCTGAGCGCGTCCGGTTCCACACTACTTTAATCGAGACACATCCAATGCCCCAGGTACCCGATGGTTTTCTATTCGACGTTTACGGCACCGTCTGCGACTGGTTCACGCCGATGCGAAACGCCCTGGCATTACATATCGGTGTGGGACACCCAACCGATGCGGACGAGCTTGCACGCCGGTGGCGCAACGGCTATGCGCGCGGTACCTCGATGCGAGTTCGCGATGATCTCGACTACATTCCTCTCACTGATATAACCCGCGACGCTCTCGCCTCGTTGCTCGCGGAGCACGAGGTGCCGACGACAGCCCCGGAACTCGACGCGCTGAACGGTGTCTGGCGCCGATTGCCACCCTGGCCTGATGTCACAGAAGGGCTTGCCGCCCTCAAGTCAATCGCACCGATCGCGCCGTGTTCCAATGGCCACTTCAGTGACATGGAGGCGCTTGCCCGATTCGGCGGTCTGCCGTGGACACTGCTGGCGGGATCTGAGGTCTCGGGTCAGTACAAGCCTCATGCCGACACGTATCTTAAGTCGGCGCACAAGCTTGGGGCTGATCCTGGTAACTGTTTGATGGTTGCATGCCACCAGGGCGATCTTAAGTCAGCGCAGTCTCACGGCCTGCAAACGGCGTTCGTCACGCGTCCCACAGAATTCGGCGGCGAGGGGCTTGGCGAGGAACGCGAGGTGACCGGCGACTGGGACTGGGTGGCGAGCGACTTCGTGGACCTCGCTCGGCAAATCAGGGATTCCTCCTAGCCACCAGCAGTTAGCGGCCAACGGTTAGCCATCATCAGAAGAAATCCGGGTTGAATCAGTCCTCGATCTCGTCGTGCCCGTCATCACCCCCGACGACTCCTTGCACGTTGACGACTCCTTGCACGTTTGCCCAGTCGATGCAGAGCGCATTCGCCTCGCGAACGATAACGAGGTGGAAGAACGGCAGGGCCATGACCACGAGTAACTCGAGCGCGTCTACATAGCCAGCCGGCATCGCGCCAAACGAAGCGAGCAGCATCACGACACCGATGACCCCCGCAAGACTGAGAAAGCCACCGTAGCGGCCCAATCCATGTTGACGCATGCGCAACATGATATAGGCCCGCATGAAACTGTCGAAGCGCCGACTTGATTTGACGTAAATCCGTCCCGCCGATTTCGGCCATTCAGCGAGCACCGGCCGCGCGTAGTACGGCCACCAGAACCAGCCGGCAACCACATAACACACGCTGGTCAGCAGCATCGAGATCTTCGACACCTCGGGTGTCAACGGCTTCCCCGCAAAGCCGAGCAGCATCATCCAGGCGATCCCGAAAATCAGCGTCCAGCCACACACCATGAGCGCAAAACGGATCTGGCTGAGGAGGCGCGTCAGGCGACCCTCACCACTCAACTCATAGATGCCGATAGCGATGCCAGCGCCGCGTTGATAGAGCGGCAGCATCAGGACAAGCAGCGGCAATCGATAAGTCGGGTCATCGACGACAAGCAGCACCGCGACGGTGCCGGCCATCGGTCCAAGGAACGCACCGAGAAGGCGTCCAATGCTGCGGACCAATCGCCATCCGGGCGATAGCGAAGGATCGCCGCCGTGCGCCTCGTCGCTGATCCCCGTTGGGTCCATGTCAGTTGGGTCGATGTCAGTGCCGATGTCAGTTGCACCGATGTCAGTTGCACCGATATCAGTTGCCATTGGGGGCGACGTCGTTTCTTCAGCCATGGCCGATAATCCGCAGCGCCCATGCGCCGTTCAAGATACTGTTCAACCGCTTCCCCCGACCAGACGGATCCTCAAAGGCCTGCCGGGTGCGCCGGTTCGTGCACCGGCATGCCCCTCGCAGCGTTGTAGGCCCAGAATCCGATCAGCGACCCGAAGACAAGCTGTAGCGGCGCAATGACGAGGACTGGAACGGCAAGCATCCAATCGCCGAGTTCA
>CAVOBC010000097.1:0-13896 GCA_963693635.1 Gammaproteobacteria bacterium
ACACTCAAAGGCAAATGGATGAGCGAGTTCGTCGACAGTGGCGACCCCGAAGTTGGCAAGGAATACAACAAAATAGCAGACGTCCAGTGTCCGCGCTGCGAGAAGCTCATGGAGAAAGTCGTGGACCCCAAACAGCCCCACATCTGGTACGAGCGCTGCTCAGACCACGGCATGTTCTTTGATGCCGGCGAATTTACCGACTACAAATACGAAACCCTGATCGACAAGTTCCGCGACCTGATCACCGGCAAACGCCCCGACGGCTGATCCGTCACCCGGACGCGGCCAACACCAATCGTTGGTCGTTGATCTCATCGCGTAGTTGCCGTGCGGCCGTTGCGGCCGCCAAAAAAGCGTCTTGCCCTGATCCGGCATAGAGGATGCTACGCGACGCAGACATGATCAGCCCGCCGCCGGCACCCGCGGCAACTGCCGCTGCCACATCCCCGCCCTGAGTGCCCAGTCCCGGCAGCAGCAGGGTCATCGAGCCGACGATTTCCCGAATTCTCGCAAGTTCAGTCGGTGCCGTGGCACCGACAACCAGCAAGACATTTGCATGGGTGTTCCATGCGGTTGCCGCGAGCCTTGCAACCCTTTCGAATAAGGTCTCGCCGCCCGCGAATGTCAGATTCTGCAATTCGCTGCCGCCAGGATTGGAGGTGCGGCAAAGGACGATGCAGCCGCGGTCTTCGTAGTCGAGATACGGCTGCAGCGAATCATGCCCAAGGTACGGATTGAGCGTCACTGCATCCGCGCCGTACCGCTCAAACACCTCGCGTGCATACATCACCGCCGTGCTGCCCACATCGCCGCGCTTGGCGTCGAGGATGACCGGGATGTTCCGATCCTGGATGTATCGGATGATGCGTTCAAGCTCTGGCTCCGCCGCGCGTGCAGCAAAGTGCGCAAACTGCGGCTTGAAGCAGCACGCATATTCGGCAGTCGCATCCACGGTCTGCCGCAAAAATGCTTCCAATTCGGGCCCGACGATACCAGGCGCGGGGTCCAGCCCTACACACACCAGCGTATCGAACTCGTCCTGGCGCGCGTGCAGTTGCGTAAGAAATGTCGTCAGTTTGCTCTCCTGGCACCATAAATGCCGTCAAGCGCGCGTCCACGCTGTCGTTGCGCAGCCTGGTGCTGGCAGAATGTGTCGAAGTTGGTCAGCAAAATGCGAAATCTGTCACAGTTGGTCCGTGAATTGTATCGCACCTGGAAGGCCTGCACGGCCCACGTTGACACCGTTGCGAAGTGCACATACCCCATTGTTTTTATTGACTTAATTGACCCGTTTCAGCGAACCTGTGCCGTCTGAATGAAAAGTTATGCTGTCACGAATCAAAGTTGGCACGAAGATCGCCTTGTCTGTTGTACGTTCCAGGTACTCGAAAAGAGGACAAGACGACAACTTCGACACAGACTATCGCAACCCAACCGCCGTCCAAAGTAATCGACCTGGACGAAGAAAGGCGCAAAGGAGAAGCCGCAAGGAAACTCCGAATGCTGCAAGAGCAACGACTAGAAAACCGTCAGGGCTGCGATGAGCGCCTGCTTGTCCAGATCGTCGAGTCTGACAACCCTGAGCTTGTGGGGACCACCCTGTCCTGCAGGACCCTTGATGTGTCTTCAGGCGGCCTCAGGGTAACCACAGACAAGGAAGTACCCATCGGTTGCCAGCTCGATCTCTGGATCGACAACGCGTCACGGCCCGGCAAGTTTTTCCTGACCAGCGATGTACGCTGGGTGTCCCGTTGCACCCAGGACCCGGGCTTCGAGATCGGCGTCGCTCTGCACGACGGTGCGGCAACCGACATCGAGGAATGGCGCCGCCTGCGCACATAAGGCTGCGAACACACCCTACGAAGATAGGCCTACCAGGACTCGCCTGCGAACCTAAAGCCTGCGAACCGGGGAGCGCCATCCAGCGACCGCGAGGGGGCCACGACGGCTCCCCTGCCACCTCAGACGCCGTCGATTATTCCTTCGGCCTCGCAACGGAACCGTCGCGACTGTCTTCCACTACGAAACCAAGGGCATCGACCTCGGCACGTAGATGATCGGCTAGCGCATAGTCCTTCGCTGCGCGCGCCTCGTCTCTTTGGCGCACCAACGCCACGACCGCGTCGGGAATCTCGGTGTTCACAGGCTCCCAGGTCGCGACGTCGAGCCCCAGCACTTCATCGAAATCGATCAGGGTCGCTCTCTTGGAGCTGTCTGCGACGTCAGACGCCTTCAACTCCCAGGCCAGCGCCAGCGCTTCCGGCAGTCCCAGATCGCGGTTCACGAGGGCCGTAAAGCGGTCCCGGAACTCCACCGACACAGCGCCCGGATCGCCCCACTCCCACGCGGCCTCCATTAGTCGCCGCCTCGCGACCGCAGCGGCTTTGAGATTGTCCCAACTGAATTCAAGGTGACTGCGGTAATGGGCTGTCAAAGTCAGATAGCGGTAGTCGAGCGGCTCGTACCCTTCCTCTTGCAGTGTTTCGAGCCGCAGAAAGCCGCCGCCTGACTTGGACATCTTGGACTTGTCCTGCTGCAGGAAGTAACCATGCATCCAGAAGTTGGCGAGCCGGGTGCCACAGCGGGCCTCGGTCTGCGCGATCTCGTTGGTATGGTGAACGGAGATATGGTCTTCGCCGCCGCAGTGGATGTCGAAGTAATCGCCGAGATACTTGGCAGACATCGCCGAGCATTCGATGTGCCAACCCGGAAAACCCCGGCCCCAGGGGCTATCCCACTCCATCTGCCGCTGGGTGCCGGCCGGTGAGAACTTCCACAGGGCAAAGTCGGTAATCGCCTTCTTGCCACCCTGCTCAACCCGGGCGCCGCCCTGCAGCCCTTCCAGATCACGCCGGGCAAGATAACCGTAGCTGTTCAACATCTGCGAATTGAAGTAAACGCCATCGTCCGTCTTGTAGGTAAAGCCCTTGTTGACCAGATCTTCGACAAACTCAATCTGTTCAGGGATGTGGTCGGTCGCGCGGCACCAGGTGACAGGCGGGGAGATATTCAACGCCGCCAGGTCAGCTTGAAAGGCGTCGGCGTACTTGGCCGCGATTTCCCAGGCGGTCTTGCCGGTCCGCCTGGAGCCGACTTCCATCTTGTCATCACCGGAATCCTCATCGGAGGTCAGATGACCGACATCGGTGATGTTCATGACGTGGTTGACCGCATAGCCGTTGCGCTCAAGTGTTCTGCGCAGGAGATCTTCAAAGACGTACGTGCGCAGGTTGCCGATGTGGGCAAAGTCGTAAACGGTTGGCCCGCACGCGTAGAGGCCTACCTCACCCGGCACCAGTGGCTCAAACGGGCGGATGCGACGTTCATAGGTGTCAAAGAGTTCGATACCCGCGTGTTTATGGTCAGGCATGCGCGCCCTCCTCCCCGCGCTCGGCAAGTACGCGTTCCACCGTCTCAACGATGACCTGGGTCTGGGCATCGATCTCCACGTTGATCTCATCGCCCGCCTGCACAGCACCGAAGGTCGTGCGTTTCAGCGTCTCCGGAATGAGATTGACCGCGAGCGTCCCGGCGTCGCGGTCCAGTTCAGCGACGGTCAGACTCGCGCCATTCAGGGCGAGGAATCCCTTCAGAAAAACGTACTTCAACCAGTCTAAATCACCCCGAAACACCACCTTTCGGTTGTTCTCGCTATCTTCCACCGCCACAACCGTCGCGACATCGCGAACGTGGCCGGACAGAATGTGCCCGCCGACCTCGGCGTTGGCCCTGGCGGAGCGCTCGACATTGACCACGTGTCCTTCGCACAGACCCGACAGGTTGCTGATCGCAAGCGACTCACGAATCACGTCGAACCAGATTGACGCACCGTCCATTTTGGCCACGGTGAGGCAAAGCCCATTGACGGCGACACTCGCACCCAACTCAAGTTCCTGGCGCAGCGATTCTGGAAAGGCGATGCAGAACGACGTCAGCCCGGGCTTCGCGTTGAGGGTCTGGACCGGGAGTAGTGCCTGGACAATGCCTGTATACATGGGTGCCTCGATAATGTGGACCATTCAGTCGAGGCGCGACATTATCCGCCAAACTCGCCGATGGCAACGCCCAAATCCGCGAACCGCTTCGTCAGAAACCGCCGAATGCGTGTCGAACCGGCCGCGCCAGTGTTGGCCCGTTGAGGCCTACTCGCAGGTAACCGAGAGTTCGCCAATACCGTCGATGCGACCGACGAGTTCGTCGCCGCGGCTGATCGGACCAACGCCGGCCGGCGTACCCGAATAGATGAGATCGCCGGGCGCGAGCGTGAAGAGACCGGAAAGTCGCGCGATGACCTCGGCGACCTTCCAGATCATGAACGACAGATCGCCTTCCTGCCGCGTCTCGCCGTTCACATCGATAGAAATGCGGCCCTCGGAAGGGTGGCCGACATCCCGGCTAAGAACGAGCGCCGACAACGGTGCTGAATTGTCAAAACCCTTGCCGGAATCCCAGGGCCGCCCAAGTTTCTTGGCTTCGCCCTGCAGGTCGCGGCGGGTCAGGTCGATGCCAACGCCGTAGCCGATGACGCAGTCGAGCGCGGATGCGACCGCGATGTCACGGCCGCCCTGCCCCAGTGCGGCGACCAACTCAATCTCATGCTGGAGATCGCGCGTTGCGGTCGGATACGCAAAGGACTCACCATCCTGAACGATCGTGTCGGCCGGCTTCAGAAAGAAAAACGGCGGTTCCTGGTCCGGGTCGTGTCCCATTTCCCGTGCGTGGTCGGCGTAGTTGCGACCGACACAGTAGATACGATGGACGGGAAAGTGGCTGGCCGCGTCGCCGGCGGAGCCGCCCTGGACAGGTACGCTCGTGACGGCAGGTGGCGGAATGATATAGTTCATCGGCACACACCTCGTGGAAAAACGGAGCATCATACGCCCATCGATGACGCTTGTCGGCACGGCCCGGAGATGTAAAATGACTACGCAATAATATCAGACTATTTATTTATATATCATATATATAGGCTGCATATTTAATATGATTAATAGAGTGATTCGAGGATCCTGTCGTGGCTGATTCCGATCGGCGGATTATCGACCTGCGTAGCGATACGGTGACCCGACCCTCGCCCGCAATGCTTGACGCGATGATGGGAGCCGACGTCGGCGACGATGTCTACGGCGAGGACCCGACCGTGAGCGCGCTCGAACGGCGTGTGGCAGCGCTGACCGGCAAAGCCGCAGGGCTCTTTGTCACGTCCGGTACGCAGAGCAACCTGCTCGCGTTGCTGAGCCACTGTGATCGCGGGGACGAGTTCATCGCGGGTCAGGATGCGCATACGTATCGGTTCGAGGGTGGCGGTGCGGCAGTCCTTGGCAGCATTCAGCCCCAGCCGATTCCATTCGATGACGCTGGACGCTTGCCCCTTGACGCACTCGCTGCGGCCATCAAACCGGATGACTTTCACTTTGCCCGGACGCGGCTTGCCTGTCTTGAAAACACGTGTGGCGGCCAGGTCCTGCCGATGGATTACCTTGGGGACTTCCATGACCTCTGCGGCGACCGTGGGCTGGCAACACACCTTGACGGTGCCCGCGCCTGCAATGCAGCGATCAGCCTCGGGCTGTCAGTTGAAAGGGTCTGCGAACGTTTCGACACGGTCTCGATGTGCCTCTCAAAGGGCCTCGGATGCCCCGTCGGTTCGGTGCTTTCCGGCCCGGACGAGGTCATCGGGCATGCGCGACGTTTACGCAAGATGTTGGGCGGGGGCATGCGGCAGGCAGGATTTCTCGCGGCAGCGGGTCTCTATGCGCTGGACCACAACATCGAGCGCCTCGCCATCGATCACGACAACGCGAGTCGTCTCGCAGACGGCCTGACGCGACTCGGGTTCTCGCTCAAGGGTCCTTTCACGAACATGGTGATGCTCGAAGGCACGCTGGATCTTGGCGCGCTCGCCACGCGCCTCGCCGAGCGCGGGATCACCATCGCGCACAATCGACTGGTCACGCACCTTGATATCAGCCGGGATGACATTGATCGCGTGCTCGATGGCTTTGCCGACTGTCAGGACATCATTCGTTAAACCAGGCGCCAGGAACCACGAAACCGTTCGTCCCCGCAGTCAGAAACTCAGAATCCCGGCCAGGCACCCGGTCATGCACGTCGCGAGAGTCCCGGAGATCAGTGTTCGCGGTGCCAGGGACACGATCTCGTCCCGCCGTGCGGGCATGATGCCAACGAGGCCACCGATCATGATGCCGAGCGACGCGAAGTTGGCGAAGCCGCAAAGCGCGTAGGTCATGATCAGGCGACTGTGGGACGACAGCGCCGCATCCGCCAGTGCGAAGTAGGCGAAGATTTCGTTGAGCACAAGCTTGGTGCCGAGCAGCGAACCCGCCGTCAAGCACTCGTGCGCAGGAATGCCCATCAGCCAGGCAACCGGCGCAAAAGCCACCCCGAAGATGCGCTCCAGACTGATCGCTTGTCCGCCAGGATGCGGTAATTCGCCGAGCGCGACGTTCACCAGCGTGACGAGCGTGACCAGAACCAGCAGCATGGCGCCGACATTGACCATCAGGCGGACACCATCGGTCGTCGTTCGCGTCAGCGCATCCATGACGCTCGCATAGGGCGACGGGATCGACACCGGGTCAGCGAAGTCCTCAAAGCCATCGGGCGGCACCATGATCCGCGCGAGCATGAGCGCGGCCGGGGCACTGATGACCGACGCGGTCAGAATGTGCGCCAGTGCATTGTCCAAAGTCGCCTGCAGGAGCACCGAATACAGCAGCATCACCGACCCGGCAACCGTCGCCATGCCACAGGTCATGATCATAAAGAGTTCACTGCGGGAAAGCCGTTCGAGGTACGGCCGCACCATCACCGGCGCTTCGACCATGCCAAGAAAGATGTTCGCCGCCGTCGCTACACCCACCGCTCCGCTAACGCCCATACTGCGCTCGAGGACGAAGGAGAACCCACGAATAATCCACGGCAAAATCCGAAGTTGCCAGAGGATGCCCGAGACAACCGTGAAGATAAGGATGAGGGGCAACACCCGGAACGCGAGCAGGTAGGTCGCCCCACCGTCCGTGACTGCAAAAGGATAGGCGGTCGCGCCTGGCTCTGCTGCGAGATAGCCGAACACGAAGGTCGCACCTGCTTCAGTGGCATGAGTGATCGCACCGACCGCACCGTTGATTGCGCTGAGACCCGTCTGGATGGCCGGTACGTACAGGAGCAGCAACGCGAGCCCCACTTGCAGGCCGAGTCCGGCCGCGATCACACGCCAGTCGAAGCGGTCGCGTCGTTCAGATAGCCCCCAGGCAATCAGGATGAAGACCCCGATCCCCAGCAGCGCCTGGAGGTTTTCTACGCGCACGCCGGCGATCTCACGGACGTGCCCGCGTCACGATTTCTGGTCGGCTCAACCTTGTCCATCAGATTCTCTATCGCCGTGGTTGTTTGGTTATTTCAATTGACCGCAAGGGCCGGCTGGTGACCGCGCGGGCTGACTATGCGCACGATGTTTCCACGTCGTCCAGCGCCACGCAAAAACAGGCTGATACCAAACTACATCTCTACTCGCTGAGTCGCGAGGCCCGTTGCACTTGTCGGGTTGGGGGCACCAGCCGGACGCTTGTCAGTCTGACCCCGACATCGGTTAATCTGACGCCTCATGATCTGACGCCGCCGGGAATTCGCGAAGCCGTCGATCCATTTTGATTCCCCGGCAGGCAAGGACCCATGTATGACCGGAAAAGAGCCCTCAGCGAACAAAGAGCCCTCAGCTTCAGAGCATCCGGGTAGCGAGCCGGAAAGAACGTTACTTGGACATCCGGCCGGCCTGGCGGTCCTCTTTCTGACCGAGATGTGGGAGCGGTTTAGCTACTACGGGATGCGTGCTTTACTCATCTTGTACCTGACCAAGCATTTCCTTTTAGCCGACGGTACCAGTTCACTCATCTTCGGTAGCTACGTATCCCTCGTCTATGCCATGCCGGTGCTTGGCGGCCTGACCGCGGATCGTTATCTTGGCCTGCACCGGGCCGTCATGTTCGGCGCAATCCTCCTGTGCTGCGGTCACCTCGGCATGGCGTTCGAGGGACCACCGGCAACAATAACCGGGGGCGAGATACATCGAAGCGCCCTCCACACCCAGACCCTGTATCTCTCGCTCGCTTTCATCATCATCGGCGTCGGTTTTCTGAAGCCAAACATTTCGACCATCGTCGGGCGGCTTTATCCGGCTGACGATCCACGGCGAGACAGCGGCTTCACGATCTTCTATATGGGCATCAACCTCGGCGCGTTTGTCGCAACCCTCGCCTGCGCGTGGCTCGGCGAGAACTGGGGATGGCGGTGGGGCTTTGGCCTGGCGGGCGTCGGCATGCTTGCCGGGCTCGGCATCTTTCATCGCGGGCGTGGTTTGCTCAAGGGGGCAGGTGCCCCGCCCGACCTCAAGTCATTACAAACGCGGGTCGCAGGCGGCCTCACCCGAGAGCACTGGATCTACGCGCTGGGTCTGGTCGCTGTGCTGGTCGCGTGGCAATTCCTGCAACACGCTGGCGAACTCGGGGTTGCGCTCGGCATCTTCGGTGCGATCAGCGTCGGCTATGTGATCTTTTTCTCGATCCGGGAGTGCAATGCCGCAGAACGCTCTTCCATCCTGGTCATGCTCGGCCTGATGGCATTCTCAGTCCTATTTTGGTCACTCTTTGAGCAGGCCGGCACGTCGCTAACGTTGTTCACTGATCGAAATGTGATCATGGGCGACACGCTCACCGCCGGCATGTTCCAGTCATTCAACGCAGGCTTCATCATGCTGCTGGCACCGCTGTTCTCGGTGTTATGGGTATGGCTCAATCGACGTGGCTGGGAACCGTCGACACCTGCGAAATTCGCGCTCGCGACCGTCCAGGTTGGCCTCGGATTTGCTGTGCTGGTCTATGGCGCAAACCAGTCCGGGGACGGGCGCGTTGCCGCGATCTGGCTGATCACGATGTACCTGCTGCACACCACGGGCGAACTGTGTCTGTCACCGGTCGGCCTGTCGATGGTCACACGCCTGTCGGTGGCGCGAATTGCCAGCATGATGATGGGCGTATGGTTCCTGTCCAGCGCTTTTGCTGGCTACGCGGGCGGGCTCATCGCAAGTGCCATGGCGGTGCCAACCGGTGACGCGCCACTCGCACCTGCCGAATCGCTGTCGGTCTACGTCAGCGTCTTCGGCGACCTGGCACTCATCGCCATCATCGCTGGCTGCGCATTGCTGGTCTTGTCACCGTGGTTGAGACGATTCATGAGACACGCCGAGACCCCGACCGACGCGGGCCAATCGCCAGTCAGGTGATGCTCAGGATCCGTTCTGCGATTGCATGCGCGCCTCCATAAGCGCCAGCCGGTCATTGCCAAAGTACATATCAGACTGATCCAGAAAGAGGGTTGGCGAACCGTATCCGCCCCGCGCGATCAACTCATCGGTGACGTCACGCAACTGTTGCTTGCGACGGTCCCCCGAGATCTCCTCGAAGAACTCCGCCGCCCCCAGGCCAGCCCGTTCCACGATTGGCGCCAGCACCTCATCCTGTGAAATGTCCAGCAGATCAGTCCAATAGGCGGTAAACAACCGCTCGCAATACGCTTCGATGAGGCCCGCATCGAGGGCCACAAAGGCACCGCGCATCGCCTTCACGCTGTTGACCGGGAACACCGGTGGGCTGCCAATAACGATCCCGCGCAGTCGCGCCCAGTCCTGCATGTCCTTGGCGTAGTACGCGGACTTCACAGCGACGGGATTCGCCCTGCCCTCGTAGACGGTCGGGTTCACGGTGTTAAAGACGCCGCCCACCAATATCGGCTTCCAGACGAGCGTCGCGTTCTGGCGCGCGCAAACCCGTTGAACCTCGCCAAACGAGAGAAACGTCCAGGGGCTCGAGACGTCGAAGAAGTACTCAACCTGCATAGATTAGTGCCATCCGTTGGGAAATGATTCTGACGATCAGACACTAGCATGAACATCTGCTATGAACGCGCATGAACTGATCGAGTCCGGCCATCACCGCTGGTGCCCCCGGGATCCCGTGCCCCGCTTTTTCCCGCGGCCCCCTCTTTCCTGCGGCCCCGCCCACTGCGATGGAGTTGATACCACAAGTGTGGCATCGTCAGTCGACGACGAGACCGGACTCCCGCCATGACAACTGACGATATGCCCGCCGCAGACGCCGACACCGCTCGCCTTCGAAATCTGATTCTGGGGGCCGATCGAATCGTGTTCTTTACCGGCGCCGGTGCCAGCACCGAGTCTGGCATCCCCGATTTCCGGGGGCCCCAGGGATTGTGGAAGACCGTCAAGCCGACGGATTTCAATGACTTCATCGGCTCTGAGGAGGTCCGTCGCAACGCCTGGCGGGCGCGCTTCACCAGCCGCAGCAGCATCGATGACGCGCAGCCCAACAGTGGCCACCAAGCGGTTGCGTCACTCATCGGTATGGGCAAAGCATCCCAGGTTATCACCCAGAATATTGATGGGCTGTACCAGAAGGCCGGCGTCCCGGACGAGCAGGTGATCGAACTGCACGGCAACAGTCAGTATTGCACGTGCCTCGACTGTGGCTGTCGGTACGAAATGACCGAAGTGCGGGCCATGTTCCTGCCCGAGGAAGTACCGCCCGTGTGCAGCGACTGCGGCGGCATCATCAAGACTGCGACGATTTCATTTGGTCAGTCGATGCCGGTCGCTGCCATGCATGCGGCAGAGCAGGCAACCCTGGCCGCTGACCTCTTCATCGCAATGGGCTCATCGCTCGTCGTCTATCCGGCCGCGAGCTTCCCCGTTCTCGCCAAAAGAAATGGCGCTGGGCTCGTCATCATCAATTACGAGCCCACCGATCTGGACGAGTTGTGCGACATCGTGATCCACAAGGAAATCGGCGCAACGCTGGCCCAGGTGATCGACTGACATGGACCGGCCAGTTCCTCTTTGAGTCCCGCTGTCCGGGCGCCGCCGATGCCACCAGAGCGCCAAAAATCAGCCTGACAGCATCCGGGTCTACCTGACACCGCGAAGCTCTCGCAGGACAGCGTCAACCGCGTGATTCAATGCGTCGAAGTCGAGCGGCTTCGGCAATAGATGTTTTATATTGATCTCGCCACGTTGCTGGGCTGCGACAGTGTCCGGATTCCCTGACAAAAGGATGATCTGCAGGTCAAGCCGCAGCGCCATCATCTCGGTACCAAGGGCAATGCCGCCCATGTGCGGCATCTGCTCATCAACAACCACGCCGTCCACGCCGTCAGTCTGGCGTCCAAAAAACGCGAGTGCAGCGCGGCTGTCCGTGAACGTGCTGACTTGCAATCCACGCTGGGTCAGCAGTTCCTCAATGACCGCCATTTCAGCCGCATCGTCATTGACAACAATGAAGTGGCTGGACGTCGGGGCCTGACGCGGACTGCGTGAGGCCCGCCCCCGCCCCCCCTCGATCGTCTGCCGACAAGTCGCGAGCCCGTCACGCAGTTGGCCAACCTGGGCCGCAAGCTGACGGCGCGACTCCTCGGTTTGCAGCCCGGTGATGTTCATGTGGATGAGATCAGCGAAACCTGCGGCAACCGCGAAGTGGTTCGCGAGTTCGTGAAATACCTGCCGACCTGGCTGCTGAGCAGCCACGAGCGCGCTTTCAATCGCGCGTTGCTCGGACTTGTCGGCAAGCCACAGCATCGTGCGGTCGGCCATCGGCTGAAATGTCACTTCCAGTGTCACCGAATCGGAATTATCGGGTGCAAACAGAAGATCGACCGTCGATGACCGACCGTCTTGTGCGGCGAGCCACGCCTGCGCATGCGCCGCTTTGGCATCCGGATGGACGAGGCTTGAGAGACTCCTCGACCCACTCGAACCTTCTAATCTCAACAGGGTTCGCGCCGACGCGTTCATCGCCTCGATCGCGCCCGCCCGATCAAGCCGGACAACGCCAAAAGGGCTGGACTGCAGCGAGTCGACCGCGTCCTGCGCAACAGCCAGCGACTCGCCAAGATCTCGCAACTCCGCGTAGAGCGTCTGCAGGTCATCTTCCGCGACGAGCACGCCCTGTGATCCGTCGTTTACTTCGTTACCCGCACCTTGTGCCGAAGGTCGTCCCTTTGGGTAGTCAGTCAGCGTTGCCTCCTTCGACGACATGCGTCCCGCGCTCTTCCATTACCGTGTCTGTCAGCGACAGTTGATGTTATCGACTGTCGCTTTGTCTGTTCGGTTTCGCGCCCTGTTCGTTCTCTTTCTTCGACCAGGCGTCACAACTCCCCGCACAATGTGCCTGCACAAAAAATACTTAATGCGCCGATACGTAGCGCATACGCTGCGCAGAAAGAGAAAAACAAACTCACTACGGTACTGGTGATAACCAACTATTAGCTAAAACTAAAAACTAGCTCGGTACAGGGATGCACCGCCATTGTCCCAAACTACGACCCGGCAAGCGATTCGTTCACCACAGCGAACAATGCCGCCTGGTCGATGGGTTTTTTCAGAAATCCCCGGGCACCAAGTCGCAAGGCCTGGTGTTCGTGAATTCGCTCAGAGTAGCCGGAACAGATGATGACCGGGAGGTCCGGACGCAAACCATGCATCTTCGACATGAGTTCGTTGCCTGGCAACGGAGACATCGTCTGATCCGTGATGACGAGATCGTAATGCCCGGTGCCCGCTTCGAAGGTCGTCCACGCCGTCAGAGGATCAACGTAAACATCAACCTCATGACCCGCACGCATCAACACCTCACGCAGGAAGCCCGCTGCACTCGCCTGATCATCGACGATCATGATTCGCGACGTCTTGCTCGGCGCAGATTCCGGGCGCTGCTCGCTCTCATAAGACGCGCGCATCTCGGGTGCCAGGGCAAGGCAGACCTCGGTCCCGCGGTGATCTGTCACTAGCTGAACATGGCCGCCCGCTTGATGAATGAGATTCGAAAGCGCCGGCAGCCCGTAACCCCGGCTGCCATCATTGTTATGGGTCGAGAACCCGGGTCTGAAGATGAACGGCAACACCGAGGAGGGGATGCCAGCCCCCCGATCCTTCACCGACACGTCCACACCACCCGCCGGGATCAGGTCGTTGCACGTCACACAACGACGATGCTCCGCTCGCTCGCTCGCGCGCGCAGTGACGCGAACTTGCCGGTCCGGACAAGCATCAGCTGCATTGACAATAAGTAGCTCGAGCATCTGGGCAAGCGAACCCGTTACCTGTCGTTCGGCGACCCCCTCGTCGATCTCAGTGTCACAGCGTTCGGCAAGTGTCGCCTCGATCCCGGTGACCTGCGCGGCCACTGAACTCGCACCCTGGCTTGCTGCCTGCGCAGGAAACAACTGTGCATCGATGCGACTGACCAGCAGCGCCAGATCATCGAGGTAGCTTTGAGACACCGTGTCAGCGGCAGGCAACCGACTACGGATGAGTTCGGCATAGCCCTGGATGCCCGCAAGGTCGTTGGCGACCTGATGACGATCGATCGACGGCTGCCCGGATTTTACCCGGAGCCGAGCGATCGCAACGCCTCCCGCGGTGGCGAACACGCCGATCAGCATCCAGCACACAATTTCCATGGCGCATGATACCCAACTCATCGTGGCTTTCCGCCCTCCTCGCAGGACAGCCGCCGGCGACGGAGGTTTGTCCACCTGTACCTCTGCCTACACCTCCACCTCCACCTATACGGATGGCCGACTGTGAAACCTTGACTATAGTTAAAGTCAAATCCGACCGGTTATACGCACGTGCAAGGACGATCCAACCTCGCCTCGGCGCCCGTCTCACTGTCAGTTGACGACATTCCCAACTGCTCTGCGGTGGACCGGCTGACCCTTGAGAAAGTTAGCGACGACAACGTGAATATCGCCGAACTCGCGGCGGTCATCGAAGAGAACCCGGGCCTGTCCGGCCTCATTACCGGG
>CAVOBC010000098.1:0-13720 GCA_963693635.1 Gammaproteobacteria bacterium
GGACCTCCTCCAGATATTTAAGGATGCCCCCCTGCAGATGGTAGACCTCTTCGAAGCCGCGAGACTTGAGATATGCGGTCGACTTCTCGCAGCGGATGCCGCCGGTACAGAACATTGCAATCCTGGGATTTCGCGCGGGATCAAGATTGTTGTCGGCATACTCCGGGAACGCGCGGAAGCTCGTTGTGTGCGGGTTGGTTGCGCCGTCGAAGGTGCCAATGCCAACCTCGTATTCATTGCGCGTGTCGATCAGCGTCACGGACGGGTCGCTGATGAGCACGTTCCAGTCTCCTGGCGCGACGTACGTACCCGTTGTGGCAGGCAGACCAGGCACGCCCATCGTGACGATCTCACGCTTGAGCTTGACCTTGGTTCGCAGGAACGGCATCTCGTCAACGATGGATTCTTTGCCGAGGAGACCTTCCAGCCCCGGTTGTCCGCGAAGCCAAGCCATCAGCGAGTCGATCGCTTGCCGATGCCCCGCGACCGTGCCGTTGATGCCCTCCGGCGCGAGAATCATCGTTCCGCGGATGTCGTTGGACTGCATGACGCCACGCAGAGACTGCTGCAGGGCACCGACGTCGCTGATCGATACGAATCGATACAGCGCGATCACAACGACGAGATCATCCATGGTCGGACCTGTGTTCCGTGTGCCACGGGCACGCGGACTCGAGCTGCGCCGCAAGGCGGAACAGCAAATCCTCGCGGCCAAAACTGGCACCGAACTGGATTCCGATCGGCAAGCCGTTGCTGCCCGTTACGAGGGGCAGCGACATCGCCGGACAACCGGTGTTGTTGAAAAGACTGGTGAAACCGATCGTTCGGTTGATTAGTGCCGCGTACGCGTCGGCATCCTCGCCGTTCATGTTGAGCATGCCAAGACGCGGCGTCTGGCAGGCCATAGTTGGCGTCAACATGACATCGAAATTGCTGAGGAATGCGGCGAACTCGCGACCGACGCGGTGGACGGTCTGGACCGACCGAATGTACTCGGCCGCGGAAATGTTGCGACCCAGTGTTGCATTGGCAAGTGTTACACGCTCGACGTCATCGAGTGTTACAGCGGTTCCCTGGGCGATACCGGCGGAATCGAGCAGATTCGCGATATTGGCGAAGACAATGGATGCGTGCGCCTCTGCGAGGGCCTCGCCGTCGAAGTCAGGCTGCGCTTCTTCAATATGATGGCCGAGCGATTCCGCAAGGGATGCTGACTGGTGTGCAGCGGACGCACAGGCTGCGTCCACGGGTGCGCGATTGAAGGCCCCGGTGACGAGCGCGATGCGCAATCGGCCGGGGTCTGCACCCACCTCATCGACGTAGGGACGTTGCTGGTGCGGTGCTGCGTAAGGGGCGCCGAGGTCCTCGCCAGCAGTGGCATCAAGTAGTGCGGCGCTGTCGCGAACGGTCGCGGTGACGGCGTGGCTGATCGATGAGCCGTTCCAGCCTTCGCCGATGTCCGGGCCCATCGGCGTACGCGCCCGGGTGGGTTTGAGGCCGAAAACGCCGCAGGCGCTGGCGGGTATGCGGATCGAGCCGCCGCCGTCTGACGCATGTGCCATCGGCACGAAACCTGCCTGTACCGCGGCCGCCGCGCCGCCGCTTGAGCCACCCGCGCTGTAGGCGAGGTCAGTGGGATTGCGGGTAGGTCCGTGCAGTACAGGCTCGGTGGTGGTCGCGAGGCCAAGTTCCGGCGTATTGGTCTTGCCGCAGATGACAAGACCCGCAGCACGATATCGAGATACCAGATTACTATCGTGATCCGGCACCGTGTCGCGGAACAGCCGGCTGCCTGACGTGGTAGGCACGCCTTTGTACTGTGCGCCGAGGTCCTTGAGCAGAAATGGCACGCCCGTGAATGCGCCGTCGGGCAGTCCGGCGGCGATGGTCGCTCGAGCCTCGTCGTACATGGTGTGAATAACGGCGTTGATCGCGGGGTTCCGCGCTTGAATCTGATCGATCGCGGCGTCCAGCAGTTCGCCTGGTGAAACGTCGCCGTCGCGCACGAGTGCGGCGAGATCGGTGGCATCGTGCAGGGCGTACTCGTCAGGTGTCATGCGTCGTCTCCGGTAAAGACCGGGCCATCCCAGGCGTCTATGCGGGTGAAGTGCTCAACGGGTTCGCGCTTGAGCCGGGTCAATTGCTTCAATGGCGTGCCGATTCCCAGCATGGCAGCGACTGCGAAGTGATCGGGCAGGTTGAGCAAATCTCGTGCCTCGACTTCCGAGTGGGCGAGGAAAGTTGTGAGCACACCACCCAGCCCCTCGTTTCTCGCCGCGAGCAAGATGTTCCAGGCGAACGGGTAGATCGACGCGCCGGAGATCACGCCGACGCGATCGAGATCCTTGTCAAACGAGGTCACCTGGGTCAGGTCAACGCAGATGATCAGCAGGATTGGCGTGTGCTCAAGGTCGTCGATAAGCGGAAAATGGACGGGTCTGCCGGTCAGCTCTTCAGACGAAAGAGCGGTAGGGGTGATGGTGTTGAACGGTACCTCACCCGCGCGCATCTGCGCGACGTACTGGTTGGCGGTCGGCTGCATCATCGTCTTCAAACTGGCTCGCTTTTCGGCATCGCGAACGATGATGACCTTCCAGCCTTGACGGTTGCCGCCGCTGGGCGCGAATCGGGCGTTGTCGAGCAGACGATACAGGGTCGCGTCGTCCACTGGATCGTTCGTGTATTCGCGCGCGGCGAAGGTGGTTCGCATGGCTTCGTAAACGTTCATCAGTGGATCTGCCTCCCGGTGTTCAAGTGGATGTGTCGTTGCTGTACATCGTTCAGTTCGTCGATGATGGCGCCGTGCCCGGGTTCCGCCACCAGATTGTGCAGTTCGCCAGGGTCGTTCCTGAGGTCGAAGAGTTCACAGTGTGTCCCGGTCGTTACTTCGGTCGTCAGTCGGAAATTGCGATTCCAGATCGCCGCAAACAAATGATCGGTGCTGGCCATGCCGATCATGCTGTGTTGGTAGTCCCGGTTGACGCTGCCACCACGGAAGACCGGAAGCAGGGAGCGTGCTGCGCTTCCCGGCACGGGCGACGCCCCCGCGATGTCGGTCAGGGTTGCGGAGAGATCGATCAGTTCGACGAGTTCATCGTTGTGGAGGCCCTCGCCGTTGGTCGGTGGGCGAATCACCAGGGGCACCTTTACGGATGGCTGGTAGAAGTTGTGCTTGGCCCAAAGGTAATGCTGGCCCAGCATCGCGCCGTGATCTGCGGCGTACAGGATCCACGTATTTTCAGAGAGTCCGTTACGCGGCAGGATCTCGATGAGTTCGCCGATCTTCTGGTCGACGAGGGAGACTATGCCGTAGTAGTGACGGATGCCGCTGCGGATGAAATCATCGTCCATGGTCTCGACCTGGGAATGCTGACGCAGAAAGTCGAGATATGAAGACCAGATTTCCTTGGTCGCCTGGGGTGGAGTCTGGTCAGGCAGCTTGATATCAGCATCGGCATATGCGGCGGCCCATATCGGGTCGTCAATGAGCGGCACATGGGGCGCAACGAATGCAACCTTGGCGAAAAACGGTCGCTGGTCTGTCCGCGCATCGATCCAGTCCATGGCGGCGCGGGCGATAAATGAGGTGAGGTCGTGATCCGGGTCAAGGACGCTTTGCTCCGCGCGCCAGTGAGCGGGCGTCAGACGGTAGACGCCGCGAATCTGTGACTGATAGGCCGCGAGCAGTCCGGCGTCGTCAAGGTATCGCATGTACGGCGTGCTGAGGCCGCGGGCCAGGTGCAGGTACCGATCGTACTCCTCGGCCACGTGGTCCCAACCAAACGCGGCGATGAGCGGATTGGTCTCGTCGGTATCAAACACTGCAGCCGGACCCTGATTTCCGGGTGCGGTGGCGGCGGATCTGAATCTGGATGGTGACAGATAGTGTGTCTTGCCGAATGTCGCCGTCTCGTAGTTGGCCGCCTGCAGTTGCTTCATCGTGTTTGGCCAGTCGCGATCAAAGTCCCGTTGCCCGTTGCGCGTGAGGCCGAGTTGATGAGGATACGAGCCGGTAATCACGGATGCTGTGGAAGGCTGACAAACCGGGCTCTGACACCAGACGTTGCTAACGAAGACCCCCTCACGGGCGAGTCGGTCCAGGTTTGGCGTCTGCACGATGGGGTTGCCCATGGCACCCAGCGCGTCAAACCGATGCTGGTCGGAGAAGATCAGGAGAATGTTGGCGGGCTTGAGCAAGCGATGTCGCCAGTCGATACAGGTGCGCCAATTGTAAGGTAATGCGGTTCGAGATACAGATCAGAGCAAGCTGGTTCTTGTCCCAAAATTGTCATCGAAGACAATTCTTGGGAGTCGGTTTGCAAGCAAACCTCGCATGATCTTGCAGAAAAGAGGCCTGCAGAAAATGGCGGTGCATCCCTGCACCGCTTGCGAGTGCCCGCCCTAGAACGGAGTTCTGGGACAGGAACTCTAGCTCGCCGCGATACGTTGGGTGCTATAGTCGGCGTACGA
The DNA here is from genome assembly GCA_963693635.1 of Gammaproteobacteria bacterium. Taxonomy (GTDB): domain Bacteria; phylum Pseudomonadota; class Gammaproteobacteria; order Pseudomonadales; family Azotimanducaceae; genus CAVOBC01. The sequence goes on from CAVOBC010000098.1 coordinate 4,471, forward strand.
ATCGGCGAACAATTTCCGGGGCGGGCAGGGAATGGTTGACTGGGGCGAGACGCATCACGTGGACGACGAGGCATCAGCGATTGATTGGTGCTATGAGCAGGGCTGGGCCGCAGATGGGCTGCCCGTTGTGCCGCCGTCAAAAGAGCGGGTCGAGGCCATGCTTGCGGCGGATGATCGCGCCGCTGATTTCGTCATCTGCAGTCATCCCACGACTGGCAAAGAGTGCACGATGCTCGCGGCTGCCACCAATGCGGTGATGGCAGGTTGCCTGCCGTCATACTTTCCGGTGCTGGTGGCGGGCCTCACGGCCGTGGCAGCCCCCGATTACAATTTTCATGCCGCTTCCGCGAGTACGGGCGGGTCTGCGCCGTTACTAATCGTGTCGGGGCCGGTGGTCAACGAGATTGGGATGAATGCCGGTGCCGGTGTTTTCGCGCCGGGTACCCGCGCGAATGCGACTATCGGCAGGGCGATGCGGCTCATTTTGATGAACGTGTTCCAGATGATCCCGGGACTGTCTGACCAGTCGACACAGGGCAATCCGGGCAAGTACAGCTTTTGCATCGCGGAGCGTGAGGACGTGAATCCGTGGGCGCTATTGCACAAGGAATTGGGATTCGGCGAATTGAGTTCAGTGACTGCGTTTGCGGGCTCAAGCTTCAACAATGTCGAGAACCACGGTGGCAACACACCGGAGTCGATTCTTGACTCAATCGCAGATTCGATGGGGAATCTTGGCAACATCACCATCGGTGAGTCTGTCATCGTTTTGTCCCCGGAACATGCGGCGATCGTTGCGAGCACCGGATTTAGCCGGCAAGACGTCAAGGAATACCTGTTCGCGCACGCACGGCAGTCGGTTGCCGCACTGAAATCCGTGGCGAAGTATGTGCCCAGAGAACACGAACTGCAGCAGCAGCGGATCGGTACCAGCGATGTTCATCGAGGGCTCGGCCCTGATGACATTTTGGTAACCGTTGCGGGCGGTCTCGCTGGTGGTCACTCTGCCTTTATCGCGAGCTGGAGTAGAACCCGTGCGTCGTTGATGCAGTCAGCGGCGGTGCGTCAGGCATGATCGGAAGGTGCGCGTGGGTCTCAGTGTTGGCTCAGCAACCTTCATGGAACTAAAGCAATATGCTGCCATGAGTTCCCCGCGCGACAGCGCGGTAATCTGGCACCGTGAGATGCGGATAGAAATAAACGACTGAGGGACGACACGTGGAATTGATTAGTCCGAGACCCGAGATCCAGGAACAGGTGAGGCGCATGGCACCCCGGCTATCTGGCGTCACGCAGCGGCGAATTGGCATTTTGTCCAATGGCAAAGCCAACGCAGAGGAGCTTGCGCGCGCAACTGCGCGATTGTTCGAAGAACGTCACGGCTGTCGCGTCGTCGACTTCTACGACAAGCGCAACGCGGGTCGTCCATGTCCCGCAGACAATCTTTCCAAGCTGAGCGAGGTTTGTGAGTTTCTCATCACGACCGTCGGCGACTGAGGAAGCTGCTCAACGTGCAGTGTGCACGACGGTATTAGTTTCGAGCAGTTTGGCAAGCCCGCGTTGGTCATCTGTACAGAGCCCTTTGCGCCGACCGGACACAACATCGCGCGGGTTCTTGGCCTTCCAGACTATGAGTTCGCGCTGGTCGAGCACCCGATCGGCAGCCGGACCCAGGAAGAGATCGCGGCGAGGGCCGAGGTCGCGTATCAAGCCGGACTCGCAATCCTGACTGGGAGGGGGGTTTCCGACTGATCAGGTTGTCCAGGAGACGTTAGCCGGGACCCGGTTCATAACGGCTCGGGCGCTCAACGGGTTGCTGAATCCGGCACCTTGAAGATGGATCAGTCCATCAGCCGAAAACAGTCACGCACCTCGCGAACAAACACGTCGGGCGTCTCGAAGGCTGCGAAATGACCGCCTTCATCCAGGACGTTGAAGTGCCTGAGGTCGGTGAAGCGCTGCTGCGCCCATCGACGTGACGCCTTGAAGATTTCCTTCGGAAAGATGCTGCATCCGGCCGGCACCGGCACCTGGCCTGGATCTGACCGGCTGCGAGCGTTTTCCCAATAGATGCGAGCCGACGACGCGCCTGTGTTTGTAAGCCAGTACAACATCACATTGTCCAGGAGTTCGTCGCGCGTGACGACGTTCTCGGGATGGCCGTTGCAGTCCATCCATTGGTAGAACTTCTCGATGATCCACGCCGCTTGCCCGACCGGTGAGTCTGCGAGGCCATAGCCCAGGGTTTGCGGCCGCGTGCCCTGCTGCTTGCTGTACCCGGAATCATGCGTCTGATAAAACTCGGCAGCAGCGATTGCGCTTTGTTCGAGTTCTGTCAGATCGTCCATCGTAGCGGGGTCCGGCGCAACGACCGGCATCGTCACGTGGATGCCCTGACAGCGCCCGCGATTCTGAGCGCCGATTGCCGTCGTAATCACAGATCCCCAGTCGCCGCCCTGCGCGTAGTACTTGTCGTAACCAAGTCGCTCCATCAGAGTATCCCACGCGGTAGCGATGCGCCCTATATTCCAACCGGTAGCCTCGGGTTGATCAGAGAAGCCGAAGCCAGGAAGCGATGGGCATACCACATGAAAGGCGTCGCTCGCGTTACCGCCGTGGTTTTGAGGCTCAGCCAGCGGCTCGATCACTTTCATGAACTCGACGATGGAACCGGGCCAGCCATGAGTCATGATCAGGGGTCGAGCGCGTTCGTTGCTTGAGCGGACGTGAAGGAAGTGAATCCCGAGCCCCTCGATCGTCGTCTTGAAGCCGTCAAAGCGATTTAGTGCAGCCTCGCGGGTACGCCAGTCATACCCGTTCAACCAGTAGTCGCGGATCTCCCTCACATAGGCGAGGGGGATTCCTTGAGACCAGTCTGGGGTCGGTTCGGCATCAGGAAAGCGCGCCTGGGTGAGCCGGGCTTTGAGGTCGCTGATGGCATCGTCACTGATGTTGATCACGAAGGGTGTGATGGCGGACATAGAGATCTCCGTTCAGATGCACAGGGTGCCGGTGGGCGGCGTGGTGTGCGGGCAAGTCGTTTGCTGGTCAGGGCGTCGCGGGTGAGTGGCTCTGTATGCTAGCCGTCTGGTGGCGGCGACGGCACCGATGATACTTATACGATAAGTTATGCTTCGAAGGCGAGCGTTCAGGTGGAGCCGGTGTGTCGACGGGGACGGCCAAGTATGGGTGGTACTGGGCGAGCCGAGTCTGGGGATGTTAGGTTAAGGAGAGGGCACGGCGCTACCTGCGATTCGATGAGCCATCGACTATGATGTTGAGCTGGCAAGCCCGCGTCTGCCGGGCACCCGGAATCCGGCTGGATCAAAATATCTGGCGAACGTGTTGTTGGGGGTAAGGGCTGGTAGTCCCGCCAGACCCACGCGCGGGGGCCGCGTTTCGGGTCGAATCAGAACTTTTTTTGTAATTGAAGCCCGTCGCGATTGAAGCTTCTTCACTCTGGAAGCTGGCAATGGCAGCTTTTCGCATTTGAAGCTTTTCGCAACGCAAGAGGGCGGTACGCACGCCGCCGGACGAGGAATTGATTATGGCCATCGGTATCGGCATTGGTATATCACGCTTCCCGTTTTCGGGAGCACCGGCCTACTGGCGCTGGGTCGAGCAGTGCGAGAGCGGTGGTGTTGACTCGATCTGGCAGACTGATCGGCTCGTTTCGCAAGAGCCGATGCTGGAGTGCGTGGCGACGATGGCGGCGCTGGCGGGCGCGACCGAGCGTATTCGTTTTGGCATGAATGTGGCATCGATCGCGTTGCGGGACCCGTTGCTGACGGCCAAGCAGTTGGCGACTATCGACGTCCTGAGTGAAGGTCGGGTGCTACCGGCGTTTGGCCTCGGTAGCGCACTGAGCAAGGATTACGTGGCGACTGGCACGCCCACCCGCCGTCGGGGCAAGCGGGCGAATGAAGCCCTCGAACTCGTTCACCGCCTGTGGACCGAGGAGACGGTGTGTTACCAGGGCGAATTCTTTCAGTATGAAAACGCGGCGATCTCGCCAAAGCCCGTCAATTCGAGGATTCCTCTGTGGATTGGCGGTTCGAGTGTTGTGGCGATGAAGCGAACTGCTCGTTATGGGACGGGTTGGCTGGGTGGCATCGATACGCCTGAGCAGTCGAAGGTGATGGTTGACGGCATCAAGGCGGCGCTGCGGGAAACTGGCCGGTCGATCGATGACGACCACTATGGCGCGACGTTCTCGTTTCGCTTTGGTCGGGCCGATGCCGCAACTGAGAAGCGTCAGAGTGACTTCAAGCAGGCTCGCTCGGGCAAGGACCCGTCACGATATATGGTCGTGGGTGATGCAGAGGCAATCATCGCCCGGGTCCATGAGTACATCGAGGCGGGATGTTCGAAGTTTGTCCTGATGCCGATGGCGGGGGACGACGCTGGCATGACCGAGCAGACACGTCTTCTGATCAACGAGGTGCTGCCTGCTTTTTAACGACGCTGGTCAGCCAACGCTTCGTCGGGCTAATCATTCAGGCTAGTCAGTTCAGGCCGATTGGGCAGGCGGGACCTCCCGGTACGCGTCGAGAATTTCATCCTCCATGTAGTCCCGAAACTCGCCGGCGTCGAAGTACGTGCCGTGACGCGTCGCGCATTGTTCAAACGTGATCTCAAAGGGCTCATGGATCACCACGTGAGCCATCGTCTGCAAGCACTTGGGGCATTGGACATCGGTAATCAGGCCGTGTTTGGCGCCCACAAATTCGTCGCCAATATCGACGTCTTCTGCGCCCTCAAGGGTCTTTAGGTCTTCCTTTTCGAGGTGGTCGAAAAAGAGCCCGTCACTTTTCGCAACGATCGATCTCAATGCCCTTGTGATCGATCGCTTCCATCGCTGCACTGCATTTCGGGCAGCGCATGTCAGGCCTCTGCTGACAGAAACTGCGATGTGCGTTCCCTCACCTCTTCTGTTTCTCCTGAAATGGCAGCGCAGAAGTGGGTCACACCGATGTTCTTCAATCGACTGAGTTCTTGCCGGAGTTGCGCTTCGTCGCCAACGAGCGCGAGATCGGCAGGCCCGGCAACGCCTTCGCGGTCGAGCATCGCCCGATATGATGGCAATGTGCCGTACATGGCGAGGGTTTCGCCGACGTGTTTACGCCCGGCATCGACGTCATTCGTCAGCGTCACGGGGAAACCCGCGACCGTGGCGGGGGACGGCTTGCCAGCGGCGCTGGCACCTGCGCCGAGCTTCGGAATGATGTGGTTTTCGAGTGTTTCCGGACCTGTCATCCAGGTGACGGTGCCATCGGCGACCTCACCGGTCAGCTTCAACATGACCGGACCTAGCGCCGCGACTAACAGCGGCACGTGACCCGCGTCAGGCACGTTGAGACCCAGGTTGACGCGATATTCCTCGCCGTTGAAGGCGACTTGCTCGCCCCGGAGGAGCGGCGCGAGCACCTGAAGATACTCCCGCATGTGGCGAGCGGGCTTGTCGTATGAAAAGCCGAGCATGTCTTCGATGACGACCTTGTGCGAGAGGCCAATGCCGAGGTTGAAGCGTCCCGGGGCCGCCGCGGCGGTGGTCAAAGCCTGTTGTGCGATAGCGCTCGGGTGGCGGGGATAGCTTGGCGTAACCGCGGTGCCGAGTCCGATATGCGACGTCTCCCGTCCGATCAGCGCCAACGTGGTGATGGCGTCCAGCCCAAAGATGTTCGCAAGCCAGACATCGACGAAGCCTGCGGCTTCCGCATCCTGGGCGGTCTTGATGACGCCGTTCAAGCTGTTGTCGCCGGCCGTCGCGCCGATCATTAATCCTATACGCATATCAGTCGTCTCCATTTCGGATGATGTCCATGACCCGGCCGAGCGTTTCCAGCCGTTCCTCCAGTGTTTGCCCAAGGGGTGACACGCGAAGTGTGCCAACGCCTGCAGCCCGATAGGCCGCTACCCTCGCCTTGACCATCGACTCGGTGCCGAGCAGATTTGATTTCAAGATGAGATCGTCTGGGACGCGGTCGCTGGCTTCCTGGCGTTTGCCAGCGAGCCAGAGTTGTTGGACAGCTGTTGCGTCCTCTGCGTAACCCTGGCGCTTGAACGCGTCGTTGTAGAAGTTGTGATCGGCTGAACCCATGGCCCCAAGTTGAAAGGCGACGCCGCCGCGCTGCGCCGCGAGCAGGCTGTCCACATCGTCGCTGAAGCACACGCTGCCGCCTGCTTGCAGGTCGATGTCGTGAAGCGTTTTGCCTGCCAATTGCGCGCCTTCGATGATGGCATCGATCATGGGCTGTCCATTGTCTGGGGTGTAGGACGTTCCCACCCAGCCGTCAGCGATCTCGCCAGTGAGGCGCAGCGCACGCGGCGACAGCGTGGCGAGATAAATGGGAATCTTGTCGTTGCCGGGTTGCGACAGTCGGAGCGCCTTGCCCTCGCCGCCGGGTAACGGGAGTTGATGATACTTGCCCTCGAATTTGATTTTCTCACCGGCAAAGGCCATGCGGATAATCGCGACGGTCTCCCGCATGCGGGTAAGCGGTGCCTTGAACGGCACGCCCTGGAGGCCTTCGACCACCTGCGGCCCCGAGGCACCAAGGCCCAGGATGAACCGGTCATCCGAAATCGCAGCCATGGTGAGTGCGGTCATGGCCGTCATCGATGGTGTTCGTGCGCTGATCTGCATGATGCCCGTACCGAGCATGATCCGGTGGGTGCGCGCCGCGAGAAATGCGAGTGGCGATACGGCATCCTGACCCCACGCTTCGGCTGACCAACAGACGTCGACACCCAGCTTTTCAGCCTCAGTAACGAACTCGACATTGTCCTGCCAGTCGCGTTTGCGACCCGAGGCGGCACCGCCGATGCCGATGGCGACTTTTAGTGAGTTGGGCATGAATCAGTTTCGCTGGAGTGAAGGCGCGATTCTAACAGCATGCGACGGGTATGGTCCCGGCACCGGGAGGGCCGCCGGGTCTGTTACTCGCGGGTGCGGCTAACTGATCAGAGCTTCGGCGTGTAGGTGATTTCGATCCCTGTGTAGCGCGGCTGGTTGTACTCGGCATTGGTGAACAGCGTCGCGACGCCGGTCGTCTGGTCCACCGTGGTGTACTGCGCAGAATTGTGAGTTTCCACGTGTTGCAGGTACCGTTTGTCGGTGACGTTCTTGCTAAACAAGCGGAATCGCCAGTCGCGCCAGTCGTAATCGATTGACAGATCCCAGGTCGCGAAGTTGGTGACCTTGGCGATCGGTACAAGTGGGTTCGTCTGGTAGTCAGACGAATATCGGTACGCGGCGAAGGCGATCACACTTCCCTCGCCGAATGCTCAGGAGTACTCGCTGGAAACGAGCGTAGTGTCCGGTCACCTGCACAGGACCCGTTGAGGCTGCCCAGGACCAATAGTAGTCGCAGAAGTTTCGGCCACGGGGTCGTGGGCTGTGAGACTGGAACAGACATTACAAAACGAGTGGCGCGCCGAGCGCTGCGTACTTGCGGTGAGGTTGCGAGCGACTAAGTCGTCTTTCAATCATTGTCAGAGTGTAGTCGGCGGATCGGGACGCGCATGGACTATTCGGCGGGCCGGGCGCGGGGTGACAGCGACGGTGTCCCGACTATCCCAACTGAGTCCGTCTAAGCCCGCCTACGCCCGGGGGGCAGGTCCGTGAGGCACAGAGGCGTAGACCCTGGATCGTTGGAGGAACCGGAAGACCGGAGAAAGCGGGGCGGACGAGATCGGACAGGGAGAGAGCGGGAGCGGTCGAGAGCGGGTCAGTCGACCGAGATGGCGACCGTACTGTCTTCGACCCGCACGGCGTAGGTCTTGATGTCCTCCCAGGCGGGCGGCGCTTCAGCGCGGCCGGTTGCGAGATCAAAAGTGGCACCATGATAGGGGCAGCTGATGCAGCCGTCGTCCATCGGACCACCTTCAAGCGGAAACGCAGCATGGGAACAATAGTAGGAAACAGCGAAGTATTTGCCATCGTGCCGGCAAAGCAGAATCTCTTCGCCGTCAAGCTCCACGAACAACTGCCCGCCCTCGGCGATCTCGCTTGTGGCAGCGACCACGTGGTATTGGGGGTCCGTCATCTGGCAGGGCCCTACTTGAACGGTGGCTCTGCGCCGTCAGGCAGGGGGACGGTGAACGCGTTTAGCGTCATCGACACCATCGTATAGTAGCCGGCGAGGTTGACGAGCTCAGAGACCCCCGGTTCGCCAAAGTGGCTCACCGCACTGGCGTATGTCTCGTCGCTGATCTGATGGTCGTTGTGCAACTCGACGGCAAGGCGCCATGCGGCCTCTTCATCCTTGCGCGTAAAGGCTGGCTGCCGGCCGTCCTGGATCGCGTCGATCACATCTTGCGAAACACCGGCATCCAGCGCCATGGGTGCATGGGCCCACCACTCAAACTGGGCGCGCCAGAACTGACCCGTGACCAGGATGACAATCTCGACATTGCGCCGGTCGCAGGACGTGCGGAACCTGAACATGTTGCCGAGCCCGGCGATCCGACTGCCCATCTCCGGGCTACGTACCCACGCGTCGAACGGACCGCCGATATGGCCGTCAGGCGTGCCGCTGCGACCGGCCGCGAGCTTGTCGAACAGGTCTTGTTGTTCCACGGCCAATTCGCTGCGTGGCTTCTCGGTGAGTCTCGTCATGCCGTCGCTCCCTATAGAAGGTCAGATGTTTGAAGGTCAGATGTTTGAAGGTCAGGGGTTAGAAAGACAGGGGTTAGAAAGTCAGGTGGGTACAACGGCCAGATCCAGGACCTTTTTCCCATCCGCGCTTTAGGCGCGCAGATCGGGTAACTGGTAGTTGTCCGCTGCAAGGTTGGCACGGATCGTCTTCTTGTCGATTTTGCCGGTTGATGTGAGCGGAATCGCGTCCACAAACAGAATCTCGTCCGGGAGCTGCCACTTGGCGAAGAGGTCCGCACAGTGCGCAATAATCGCCTCGGCCGTCAGATCCGCACCTTCTATCAGGATGACAAGTGCGACCGGCCGCTCATCCCATTTCGGATGCGGCTGGGCGACCACGGCCGCCTGCTGTACGTCGCCGAAGGCGACGATGTGATTCTCCAGATCGACACTCGAGATCCATTCGCCGCCGGATTTGATGAGGTCCTTCGAACGATCGGCGATGATCAGATACTGCTCGACGTCGATCTTGGCAACGTCGCCGGTGATGAGCCAACCGTCCCGAAACTTGTCGGGTTGGGGGTCGTTGTAGTACTCCGCGGCAATCCAGGGACCCCGGATCAGCAATTCACCAACGGACTCACCGTCGTG
>CAVOBC010000099.1:0-13644 GCA_963693635.1 Gammaproteobacteria bacterium
GCGTCTGCGGCGACCTAATGGGTCGCCTCGGCGGGTTACAGCACGAATCGGGAGAACGCCCGGGACTATAGTTTTGGCAGTTCGCTAACCTTCATCGGCGGCGTGCGTCAGCGCTTGTCGCCCCGCGGGGGCATCGTCGCCCAGCTCTCATATCGCCAGCAGGAGCGCGATGAGCGTGGCGGGACGCGCATTCCGAACACCGGCGGCAAGTGGCTGGACGTGGTTGTCGGGGCGCAGTACAACGCCACAGACAATCTGTCGGCTCACGCGAATCTGACGCGACCGGTGTGGCGTGACCTGAACGACGCCCTGCAGTTCACCACGTCGTATGCGTACAGCGTGTCACTGTCGATGAGCTACTGACGCAACAACAGGCTCGTTCCTGTCCCAAAATTGTCGTCCTGACAATTCTTGGGAGTCGGTTTGCAAGCAAACCTCGCACTTCCTGCAGAAAAGAGGCCTTCAGAAGATGGCGGTGCATCCCCGCACCGCACACAAGCTAGGGCGCACGCGCCATCTCCATGGCGCGAGTCATGGGGTAGTGAGGCGCGAGTCATGGGGCTAGCGAGCGGATGAAGCCATCGATCGCCTGCACGCCCTCGTTCTCCAGTAGCCGAATAGTCTGGGATCCCACGACCGCTATGTCGGCCTTGCCGATCAGAAACTGCACGTCGTCTCGGTCCTTGAGCCCGAAGCCGACTGCGAGCGGCAAGTCCGTTGCCGCGCGACAGCGTTCGAGGTACCCGTCCAATTCCCCGGTGAAGTCGGTCTCGGCGCCGGTGACACCTTTGCGGGCGACACAGTAAATGAAGCCACCGGCGAAGTCGGCGAGGTAATCGAGTCGCTCGGTTGAGGTATTGGGCGAGTAGATGAAGATCGGTGACATTTGCCGGGAGGTCATGGCAGAAAGGTACTCGGACGCTTCCTCCGGCGGCAGGTCGGGAACGATCGCCCCCCGGAGTCCGGCGTCAGCGAGTTTGTTGACGAAGTCTCCGACGCCGCGCCGGTACAGGATGTTGTAATAGGTCATGACCAGAAACGGAATGTCGAAACGTCCCGCGCACTCCGCGGCGAATTCAAGGCAGCGAGAAACGGTAATGCCTGACTCGAGCGCGCGTTGGTTTGCGTGCAGGATGACCGGACCATCCGCGATCGGTTCGGAGAACGGAATCTGCAGTTCCATCATGTCGACGCCGGCGGCGACCATCGCCTCAACCGTCTGCATGGACGCTTTGAGGTCCGGATAGCCGATGACGATGTGGGTCATCAGCAGGATATCTTTAGTCTGACGCTTGCGCCTGATGTCGTCACTTAGCACGGTATTGCTCTGCCTTGTCCTGAATAAATGCTCGCCATCCCGGGTCGTCGAACGCGTCCGCGACCGTGAAGATGTCTTTGTCCCCGCGGCCGGATTGATTGATGATGATGACATCTGTCGACGCCAGTTGCGGCGCCTCCTTGAAGGCCTGCGCGAAGGCGTGGGATGACTCGAGAGCCGGAATCAGCCCTTCTTTCCTGATCGTCAGGGCGAGGGCGTCGATCACCTCTGTATCGGTAGCGGCTTCGAAACGAGCGCGTCCGGTCGCCTGCAGATGCGACAATATGGGTGAGACGCCCACATAATCGAGCCCGGCCGCGACACTATGGGTCTCCCGCATCTGGCCATCGTCATCCTGCAAAAAGAACGTCTTGTAACCCTGGGCAACGCCGATCGATGCGTCATTGCTGGCGAGTCGTGCCGCATGCTGCCCGGTCGCGAGGCCATGTCCACCGGCTTCAACCCCGATCAGTTCGACCTCGTCGTCCAGAAAACCGCTGAAGATGCCCATCGCGTTGGAACCGCCACCGACGCAGGCGTAGACCCGTTCTGGCAGTTTGCCGGCATGCTTTTGAATCTGCACCCGGGCCTCTATGCCAATGATTGACTGGAAGTAGGTCACCATCTCTGGAAATGGGTGCGGGCCACACGCCGTGCCGAGCACATAGTGGGTGTTGTCCATGTTGCTCACCCAATCCCGGAACGATTCGTTGATGGCGTCCTTGAGCGTGCGTGATCCTTCGGTCACCGGTATGACGGTTGCGCCCAGTCGTTCCATCCAGAAAACGTTGGGGCGTTGACGCGCGACGTCAACCTCGCCCATGTAAATGGTGCAGTCAAAGCCGAAGCGGGCTGCCATCGTTGCCGTAGCAACGCCGTGCTGGCCTGCACCGGTCTCGGCGATGACCCGGGTCTTACCCATGCGTTGTACCAACAGACCCTGCCCCATGACGTTGTTGGCCTTGTGCGCGCCGGTGTGATTGAGGTCTTCGCGCTTGACATAAATCTGCGCGCCGCCGAAGTGCGCCGTGAGATTCGGCGCGAAGGTGAGCGGGGTTGCGCGTCCGGAATAGTTGGCCATCAATTCGGCGTAGGTGTCCCAGAATGACGGGTCGCGTCGGGCGTCGTCGAACGCGGCTTCGATTTCGTCGAATGTCGCGGTCAGAATTTCGGGTACGTACGCACCGCCGAATTCCGAATAGTAGCCCCGGTTACGCATAGGGTATTGCTCCTAATTCCTGGGCGAATACAAGCTCGCCAGTATGACAATGTAGCTCGGCGAACATCGTGCTCGCTGCTGAGGGAAAGTCGAGAACACGCCGGACCAACAGGATCTTGTCGTCCGGCGCAAGGTTCAGTGCGCCCGCGACCTCGGGTGCAGGGGTTTGAACGGTGAAGGTTTGGCGTCCACCGGTCGGTATGACGTTAAAACGGTCTCGGATGTGCGCAGACAGGGATGTGGCCGACCCGGGTGCAGGGCGCGTCATGCCTTTGAATCTGTCCGGGTCGAAGAAGAGGCGTTCGAGCAGCACGGGGCGCCGGGCCAGTGAACTGAGGCGAGTCATCGTGTAGGCCGCCGCCCCAGCCAGCGGATTGTCCGGGTCTGCTGGGACAATGCGTTTGGCGGGCCGTTGCAACCAGCGCATCTTGAGCTCGAGGCCGCTCCGTGTGAACGATGCAAGTGTGCCGCCCAGTGAAAAGAGATCCACTTCGGGCAACCGTTCGTTAACGAACGTACCGGCGCCCCGCCGCCGCGTCAGCACTCGCTTGCGCACCAGCACCTCGGTCGCCTGGCGCACGGTCGGTCGCCCGACCGCGAACCGGGCGGCGAGTTCGTGCTCGGACGGAATGCGATTTCCCGGCGTGAATTCGCCGCCGCGGATACGCGCTGCAATGTCGTCAGCGAGCTGGTGGTAGAGCGGCATTGGTGATGCAGGGTCGAGCATGGCCGCATGGTCCCGATTATTGGTAAAGTTGTCAAGACAACTTTACCAATACGGGATATCCCCGGTATTCGTGCGGCCGGGTTGAAGTCGGCGGCGTCGAGGGTTGCGCACACTTCGATGGCGGTACAGCGGTTGCTATAGGCCGCAGGTCTTTCTGGCAGGCTGCTGGAGAAATTCCCGCAAGCGTGCTAGAGCCCTCTTCGGTAACCTTCATGGAACTAAAGCAATATGCTGCGTTAAGTTCCCTGCGCGACTGCGCGGTAATCCGGCGCGGTGAGAGGCTGTTAGGATCCTCGCACAGCAAATCAGAAACGATTCGAAGAGGCACGCGTGGTCCCGTCTTTCAGCTATGAAACGAACGCAACCGCGATGGTTGTCGGTGTTGGCCTGATGGGTCAGTTTCTTGCCACGCACGCACCCGGATGGTTCGGTCTCGGCAAATTGATTCTGGTCGATCATGCGGACGAGATAACAGTGGGGACCGGGCGGCAATCTCTTGGAGACTTCGCGGCGGGGATCGAGACGACGGGCACGACCGAGGTGAGTGCAGAGACGATCGATGTCACAAGCGAAGAGGAGGTGAGCGATCTCTTCGCCCGACACGGGCGAGTCAATTACCTCATGCACACGGCAGGAATCTCGCCCAAACCACTGACCCCGCCAGAAGAATTGACTCGAGAGGATGTCCTGGGGGCTTGTGAAGTGAACCTGTGGGGAGCGCACAATATCCTGAAGCAGGGCGTGAACTCTGGCGCATTGTAAGGTGCGCGCGGCGTCATCGTTCTGTCGACATCGGCGACGGTTGGTTCAGAGGGCAGGGCGAGTGCGGCGTATGAGGAATCCAAGGGTGGCCTGATGAACCTCTTGACGTTGCAGTCGAGGCACTTTGCGGAGACCTATGGGCTTGTGCTCAACGGCCTTGCACCGTCGCCGCTCAGAGGCCCGATGGCCGCCCAGAATCCGGTAAGCGCCGGTCGCCTGCAGGCGGTTGAGGATGCGATGCCGCTGGGTGGTCTGACTGAACCGAGGCACATCGCGGCGGCAACGTTGTTTTTCTGGGCGAAGGAGTGCTGGTGTGTGGGAGAGGTACTCACCACGGATGGCGGCTACACGAAACACAAGCCTATTTACGGTGCCCTCTGACGCCGTAGCGCCACGCCCGAGGATAGACGGACGGCCTTTTAGCCCCGCCGCTGCTTGTCCTTCATACCGTAGATCTCCTGCAGGCGTGCTTTGATCTTGGCGTTCAGGTGAAAATTCCCGCGGACCATCGGGATGGCAAACTCCAACTGCTTGATGGCCTGATCGAGATTTCCCGTCAACACGAAATATTCGGCGCGCGCCTGGTGCACGCCAGTCGTGTCGTCAATCAGGCCGAGCACCTCGGCATACAGGTACCAGACATCAGCGTCCGTCGGCCGGCTTTCTACCTGGGATCGTAGCAGCGGGTCGGCCGCTTCCGGCAGTCCCTTCTGGATCTTGGTCTCAGCGAGCGCCATGGTCAGCGGATGGTTGCCGGGATTGATGTCGAGCGCAGCCTGCAGCAGCTTCTCGGCACCGTCCAGATCGCCTGAGCGCGCTCGGATTTCCGCCTCGGTGTGCAGAAGAGCGATCTTGTCCGGGAAGCGTTCACGCAGTGCTTGAATGTGAGTCAACGCCTCATCGAACTCAGTTGTGCGCAAAAGCGCGAGGGCGAGGCCGTACTGCGCCGCGACCCGCCTTACCGGGTCCCCGTGGTTGAGGCCGTCGCGCATCTGCAACTTCGCGCGAATCGCGTTTTCTGCAGTCCGCACCTGCACGCGCGCGCGCATGAGTTGATAGTCGAGGGACAGGGCGAAGGTCTCAGCCGGGTAGCCGCGGGTTTGATTGTACGAGTCAGAGATTCGTGAATTTGTGACCGGGTGAGTCAGCAAGAACTCCGGGAGCCTGCTGTTGTAGCGGTTGGCGCGATGCAGGCGCTCGAACATGTATGCCATCGCTCGCGGGTCCATATCAGCGTTGGCGAGGGTCAGGATTCCGACCCGGTCTGCCTCTGCCTCGCGATCCCGGCTGTACTTGAGCGCTGCGTTCTGGGCGAGGCCCTGGATGGTCGTCATGGTCGCCATGCCCGCCTCGCTGCCGCCGGCTGCGATAAGAATGACACTCGCGAGCAGCCCGGCCATCATCGTAATGGCGGACTTCTGGGCCGCTTCGGCTTGTCGGGCGAAGTGGCGCTGTGAAAGGTGGGCGAGTTCGTGGGCGAGAATGGCTGACATCTCGTCTTCTGTGTGACCATAGAGGAACAGTCCAAGGTTCACGCCGACGATGCCGCCGGGTGCGGCAAACGCATTCAGTTGCGGTGAGTCGACGATCACGAGTTCGAGCCGCTTGTCCGTCAATTCGCTGTGCCTGGCGAGGTTGTAGATCAGGTATTCAAGATAGTCTTTGAGGACAGGGTCGCCGACTGTCTTAATCTGCCCGCGCAGGCTGCGGAGGAATTCCTCGCCGACTTCGCGTTCTTTCTCGAGTGAGACGATGCCTGAAGACCTATCGCCGAGTTTGGGCAGGTTGTGCGACTTGGGGGCAGCCTGCAGCACCGGTGCGACCGTGAGCATGAGCGAGAGCGCAAGCGCAAGGGTCGACCCGCGACTGGTCCGAGCGGATGCGCGTGCTTGCTGGTGCTTGCGGGGAGTTGAGGTTGGTTGCATGTCGCCTGCCGGGGTGATGGAAACGCTGTCAGGCACAAGCTGCGAACGGGGCGGTTTACTCTAACGCGGATTGTGGGCGTGGACCACCGCGCGCGGCCGGTTGGAGCCGGGCGGCCGAATCGAGTCTGGGGCGTGGATTGAGTATTGGCCGGTCCGCGGCAGATCTTTCCTCGCCTCGCTGAAGCTCGTACTTGCCGTTTGGTTGCTCATGGCCTTCTCGGTTCGCTCGCTTGTAGATTCTTTGCCCGGGACCTCTTTTTGCTACCCGGCACTCTGCCTCTTCGCTACCCGGCACTCTGTCTTTTCGCTACCGGGCACTCCGCCGGCGGGTATTTCTATCCGGTCCCGGTAGATCTTTGACCGAGCTTGGTTCTTTATCGGCTACAACTTGGACCGGGTGCCTCTTTCCTTTTTAGCCGGTACGAATTGGACCGGGTATGAGGACGTTGGTTGCTGCGATCTTTTTTCGGGCATTTGCCGTTGATCCGCATCCCGGCGCGTGTCCTTGTGTGCCCCGACCCGCGGCGACAGTCGGGCTCGCCGCGCGTCGCCGATGTTTCCCGGGAAGCGAAGGCCGCGAGGGCATATAATCGACGTATTGATCGGTGGTGCGGGCGCGTTAGCGGACGATACACCGAGATGCCGATTTGGACCAAACACCCCCGGGTTTGTCCGGAACCGACAGTCAGGAAGAGAACAATGAGCGAAGCAGACAGCCTAACCGTCAACGAATCCCTCGATGCGTGTGGGCTCACGTGTCCGTTGCCACTTCTCAAGGCCAAGCAGGCGCTCAATAGGATGGAGCCAGGACACGTGCTGTACGTAATCTGCACAGACCCCGGGTCAGTGCGTGACTTCGAAGTATTCGCGCGCCAGAGCGGCAACGAACTCGTGAGGTCCCGAGAAGATGAAGGCCAGTTCGCCTATTGGTTGAGGAAGACGTCCGCTTGACGAGAGACGACGTCGCATGAGGTTCCACTCGATTTTGTGCGCCGTCAGGCGCTGTGGAGCCGCAGCTTGCTGACGATTATTAATCGCTGGGCGCACCGCTACCTGGCTGACGAAGAAGCGCTGCTGCTGCTTGCGATTCTGCTCATCTGCGGCGCCGTCCTCGCAACGATCGGCGGGATCGTCGCCCCGATCATCATCAGTGTCATTCTGGCGTTTGTCATGCAGGGCGTCAGTAAGCTGTTGGGCCGGTATTCGGTGCCTGATCGGGTCGCAATTGCTATCACGTACCTGCTGTTTCTCGGCGCCTCCTTTGCCTTCTTTGTCTTTATCATTCCGCGGGTGTGGCGCCAGATGGTCTCGCTCTATGCTGAACTCCCCACGCTGATCGTGCGTGTTCAGGAGCTTGTGACCAGGTTCAACGACAGCTTCCCCGGCTTGATTGGTGCTGAGCAAGTGGCGTCGCTGACGCGGCTGTTTGAATCCGGCGCGGGGGACATGGGCCAGTGGCTCGTTTCATTCTCGTTGTCAAAGCTCCCAGCCGTCGTGTCCTTCACGGTCTATTTGCTGATCGTGCCGATCCTGGTCTTCTTCTTCCTGAAGGACCGAGACCAGATTCTGGCCTGGTGTGTCGGTTTCCTGCCGTCCGAGCGACCCTTGCTCGATCGCATCGGGGCCGAGATGAACGAGCAAATGGCCAACTATGTGCGGGGCAAGGTGATCGAGATCATCATCACCGGCGGCGCCACCTACATCGTGTTCCAGATCTTTGGCCTCAACTACGCGGCGTTGCTCGCGTTTCTGGTCGGGTTGTCTGTGATCATCCCCTACCTTGGCATCGCGGTCGTGTCGGTGCCGATCGTGCTGATTTCGTATCTGCAGTTTGGGCCGAGTTCAGATTTTTTGTACATGATGGCCTTCTACACCGTCGTGCAGGTGCTTGATGGATTGGTGCTTGTGCCCATCCTGTTCTCTGAGGTGGTTAATCTGCACCCGGTCGCAATCATCGTCTCCGTGATCGTCTTTGGCAGCCTGTGGGGCTTGTCCGGTGTCTTCTTTGCGATACCGCTCGCGACGTTGATCCGCGCGGTCCTGGCGGCCTGGCCGCGACGCGAAGCGCTGTCCTGAAAGCGTCCAGAAGCGTTTGCAGCGAGGTGACAGAAGAAATTCAGAACTTGACGGAAGAAAGCAACAAAAGGAGAGACCGATGAGGGTAGGCACAGGTATCGGCGGTTGGCCAGGGGAAGCGGCAGGCGCGGCAAAACGGGTTGAAGAGGCGGGGTATGATTACGTCACGTGTGGTGAACTATCACACGACTCGATGGTGCTCATGGCTGTTGCGGCGACCGGCACCGAGCGGGTGCAGTTGCAAACGGGCGTCACGATTGCGTTTCCGCGCAGTCCGATGGTGCTTGCCATGGAAGCGTGGGATATCCAACAGATGTCCAGGGGACGCTTTGTACTGGGGCTTGGATCGCAGGTGAAAGGTCACAACGAGCGCCGGTTTGGTGGCACCTGGAGTCCGCCTGCGCCGCGCATGAAAGAATATATCCAGATGCTGCATGCGATCTGGGATTCGTGGCAGGAAGGAAGGACCCCTGAGTTTCTTGGCAAGCAGTACCGCTACACGCTCATGACACCGAATTTCAATCCGGGACCCATCGAGTTTCCGCGGCCCAAGGTCTACCTGGCGGTTGTCGGTGAAGCGATGGCCCGTGTCGCCGGCGAGGTCGCCGATGGCGTTTTGCCCCACGGCGGGATCATGACCAATCGCTACATGCGCGAAGTGATGTTGCCGAACATTCGGATCGGACTTGAGCGCGCTGGTCGGACCTGGGATGACATCGACATTGGTGCGAGCGGCTATCTGGCGCTCGGCGACGATGACGACGAGATTCTGCGCAATGTTGATCGCTTCCGGCAGCCTCTGCATTTCTATGGCTCCACACGGACGTACCATCACGTGCTACGGATGCACGGACTTGAGGAATTGGGCATGAAGCTGCATGCGCTCTCGCTTGAAGGCCGCTGGCAGGAGATGCGCGACACGATCACCATTGATGACCTGCTGAAGTTGGCCGAGACCTGCCGCAAAGACGACTATCCGGAGTTTTTGCAGAACCAGCGCGAATACGCGTCGATGGTTGGCTGGGGCATTGGCGGCGACACGGAAGACGCGAAAGCGCGTTCCCGGGCCATCATGACGCGCATTCAGCAGATTGAAACGAGTGGCGTCCCGGAGGGCCTGGCATTGGGTTAGTTCCTGGCCCAGAGACTCCGTTCTGGGGCGCGCGCTCGCTTGGAGCGCCCCGTCCCGCGAGTGGTGCAGGGCGATTGTCGAGGAAGGGATGGGGCGGCAGACGTCGGGGTGATGGCTGCCGTAAAGCGAAGTCATTGCGTGCGACCGCTGTGGTTGCTTGTTAAGGCATGTAGCCGTCGTTAATATGAGCGACTTTTCTCCATGGGGGTGGTTGTGGACAGCATAACGGGCAGCATTGTTGCGATGGTGACACCCATGCAGTCTGACGGCGCAATCGACTGGGATCGGCTGGACGCGCTGGTGGACTGGCACGTTGAAATGGGAACGGACGGCATCGTACCGGTCGGCACGACCGGTGAGTCTGCAACAGTTACGCCCGCAGAGCATTGCGAGATCGTCAAGCGGGTTGTGGGCCGGGTCGCCGGTCGTGTCCCGGTCATTGCGGGGACGGGAGCCAACGCGACCGAGGAGGCCGTGTTTCTGACGCGAGAAGCGAAAGAAGCGGGCGTGGACGCCTGTTTGCTGGTCACGCCGTATTACAACAAGCCGACCCAAGAGGGCCTGGTGCGTCATTATGACTACATCGCCAGCGCAGTTGACGTTCCGATCGTGCTCTACAACGTGCCCGGTCGGACCGCGTGCGACATGCTGCCGGAGACCGTGGCGCGACTTGCGGATGTGGCGAACATCATCGGCATCAAGGAAGCGACGGGCGACCTTGGCCGCTCACTCAAGATTCAGGAACTATGTGGCGATCGGGTTGTCGTTTATTCAGGTGATGACGAAACGGCGGTTGATCTCATGTTGGACGGGGCAAAGGGGACTATCAGTGTCACAGCGAATGTGGCCCCAAAGTTGATGGGCGAGGTCTGCCGGGCGGCCGTCGCCGGCAAGGCCGACGAAGTACGGACACTCAATCAGCGCCTGATGCTGCTGCACCAGAGACTGTTCCTCGAAGCAAACCCCATACCGGTCAAATGGGCCCTGGTGCAAATGGGCAAGATTGAGGACGGCATTCGTCTGCCTCTCACCGAACTCTCAGCGGCTTACCACGAGCCAGTGCGCGAAGCACTTCGCGAAGCCGGCGCCATTAATTGAGCGCCCACTCTTCAATACGAACGTTTAGAAGAATGTTTAGAGCGTATAGACCGACGCGCGGCGGCCCTGCTTTGAAGACGCCGCGCTCGATAGCGCGATGTGCATTGATCTTCGGCCTCGTCATGGCGGTGTGCGGTTGTTCGCTGCTCCTGAAAACGGGCGTGATGAAAGGACGTAGCGAGTATCTCGAGGCAGGATCACTCACACGAACCGATATTCCGTCAGGTCTCCACAGCCCTCAATTTGATGATCTTATGGCGATTCCAGTGGTCATTGACTCCCGCGGTCTTGCGGGGCGCAAGTTCGAACTCGAGATTCCGGAACCCCTCAGCACGACCTACGGCATTGACCGGATCGTAATCAAACGCCTGGGCGACGACCGCTGGATTTTCCTGGACGCGTCGCCGGCGACGGTCTGGCCCCGAATCGAAGAGTTCTGGAGCTCACAGAACCTCGAACTCAGCGTTTCCGATCCGGCTCGCGGCGTCATGGAGTCGGCCTGGACACCATCACAACTGGGTGACGCGCCGTCGATCTTCGAGAGCATGGTCGCTGGCAGTCAACCCGCCGTGCTTGAGAACAAGTTTCGCCTGCGGGTGATCCCGGGTGTGCGCACAAGCAGCACCGAGGTTCACCTGACACACAAGATCGCGCTCCTCGGCGACCATGAGACGCCGCGCTGGGATACGGGCTCGGACAACCGGGAACTTGAAGGCGAAGTACTGTCTCGAATCGCCCGCCATTTGGGCGAGTCTATCAATGAATCACTGAGCGTTTCGCTCGTTGCCACTGGCATTCAGGCATCCCGGTCAGAACTGATTCCGGACCCGTCTGAGCCCAGACTGACCTACAACCTGTCATGGGATCGCGCGTGGGCCACCGTCAACTCGGCACTGAAGACTGCGGAGATTGATGTCGAGGATCTCGATCGTAGCAACGGCCGCTTCTATGTCTATTACGATGAGCGGGTGGGTCGTGATCCCGGGTTTCTGCTGCGCCTGCTCATGCCAAAGCGCGCGGGGGGTGCTGAGCATCGTTACACGATTCAGTTGAAGGAAACGGAGGACGAGAACCCGGTACAGGTGACGGTCAGAAAGGACGAGGAGTCGCTCGCAGATCCGCTCTTTGCCGAACGTTTGCTGAAGATCATCAAGGAATTCTCGACCTGACCCCAAGCGCGCGAATGCCCGGCACACGTGGAACCTGGGTTCAGGTTGCAGAACACCGCGGCGAAACTTGATGCCAGAGACTCGCGATCTGCCTTCCGACTCTGGCTCTGACTTTGGCTCTGGCAGCGACGCTCGCAGGGACAGCGGCAGTTCGCTTCGCGTGGCGTCGCTTGGCAGCGGCAGTCGTGGCAACGGCACGCTCATCGACGATGGCAGGACCTGCGTTCTGCTCGACCTTGGCTTCAATCTGAAAGAAACCCGTCGGCGGCTGTCGCGACTGGGCAAGCAACCGCAGGATATCGACGCGATTCTTGTGACACATGAGCACGGGGATCATATCCGCGGGGTCGCAGCGTTCGCGCGCAAGCACGATGTTGCCGTTTATCTGACGAGTGGTAGCTACAACCCGAAGCGCCTGGGCGCGCTCCCTTCGCTTCATTTCATCAACATCCACCGGCCGTTTGGCATCGGTACGCTCTCGATCGAGCCTATCCCTGTGCCGCACGATGCTCGCGAGCCCTGTCAGTTCATAATCGCGTCCGGTGGGTCGCGCGTGGGTGTTCTCACGGACATCGGCCACATAACCCCTTTTGTCGTGGAGTCGTTTGAGCTCGTTGACGCGCTGTTACTTGAGTTCAACCATGACGTGGGGATGCTGGCGCGGGGCCCCTATCCCTATCGCCTGAAGGCGCGGGTGGGCGGCATACATGGCCATCTCAATAACGAACAGGCGGCGGGTCTGGTCGAGCGTCTGGACCTCGCGCGGTTGCAGCACCTCGTGATCTCGCATGTCAGCGAGAAAAACAACAGCGCGGATCTCGCGGTTCTAGCGGCAAGAAAGGTGCTGGGGAAGTGGCCGGGGCAATTGCATGTTGCGAGTCAGGATGGCGGCTTCCCCTGGATACAATTGCCTGAAAAGGCTCGCGCGGGCGCGCTCGGCGGATGAATGTCTGGGACTCATCATGTACGCTACGCAGCTTTCTTCCAGAAGCTGTTCGCTGCGCGTCTTTCGATGTGCCGCGGCAGGTGAATGATTCGATTGGTGCATCCAGATGAGTGAGATTACAGGCAACATCGTTGAAGTGACGCTCCAGAACTTTCAGGAGATCGTCGAGAAGTCCCGATCCCTGCCGGTATTACTTGAATTTTATGCCGAGGGCGCAGAGGAGTCGGCTCGACTCGCTGCTGTACTCCAACGTCTGGCCAACGAATATGGCGGCAAGTTCATTCTCGGACGGGTGAACATTCAGGAGAGTCCGCAGATTGTGCAACAACTCGGTGTGCGCACTTTGCCGACCCTGAAGCTGCTCTACGAGGGGCAGTTGGCGCAGGACCTTGAAGGGCCTCAGGAGGAACAGCAACTGCGCAGCTTGCTGGACCAGGTGACGATGAGCCCGACTGAGCGCACTCGCGAGCAGATTGATCTCATGTTGGCTGACGGCAACCGCGAGGCCGCCATTGGCATGCTGCAACAGGCGATTGAGGAAGAGCCGGGCAATTACGGACTTCAAACGGAACTCTGCGATCTTCTGATCATGGAGGATCGTGCCGACGAAGCGGGGCAGATTCTGGCGGGGTTGCCAGACGACGCGGAAGGTATCAACAAGCCGCGATTTCGCCTCGAGTTTATTGAGTTGGCGGCGGGTCTTGGGACTATCGCTGATTTGGAGGGGGCGCTAAGCGAGGGCAACCTTCAAACCCGTTTCGACCTGGCATTGCGCTTGATCGTCGATGACCAGATCGAAGCGGCGCTGTCTCACCTGCTTGAGATCATGAAGGTAGACCGCGAATTCCAGGAAGACATCGGGCGCACGACCATGATCAAGATTTTCGACCTCCTGGGCAAAGGTAACCCGATCGCCACCGAGTATCGGCGGAAGATGTTCACCTTCCTGCATTGACCGTTCTGTTCCAGGAACATGCGTTGTGAGACTGGTCTTAGCCGGCCAGCAAAAAGGGCGCATTCTGCGGTTTCTTGCTCTTCGTTTTCTCAATCTTGGTTTTCTCACCCTGAGTTTTCTCACTCTGCGGGTTCATGTCGACTGAGACCGGCAATGCCGTCTTGAGTTCACCCACCGTCATCGTCACCTGTCCCGGGCCTGCTACGGGTGATCGAGGCGCGTGTTTTTTCCAGGGGGACCGATTGCAAACGCGCGTCTTGCAGGGCGCGTCCTCGCACCTGTTGACGCGACCCGGGTGATCTGCGATTACCTGTATA
>CAVOBC010000100.1:0-13614 GCA_963693635.1 Gammaproteobacteria bacterium
TGCAAGAGCGCGGTCTCAAACGCGCCAGGGTCGGTATGCAGCACGCTCGCGCCCAGGCGGCGAAGTTTGAGGACATTGCGATCCGTCTGCAATTGCTGCTGCTGACTGGCGACACGCGTGTATGGGTCCAGCCACTCATCGGCTTGGTTGCGTGCAAGGGCTGCTACGACCGGGTCGCGCAAGGATGCAACCAGGGGCAGATGCCGGCCGCGGGCTTCACGGACAGCGCGAATCAACTGGCCGTCCTGGTCTTCCTGATCGAGGTGGGTCATGAAAATGAGGAGGCTGTGTTGGCCGATGTGGCGCTGGGCGGCGAGAAACGCCGCGACATGATTCGGTTGTTCAGGCAGTACCCGTTGAGCGGCGAGCAGATCGCGAATTTGCGCAAGGTGTGGAACCGAGGCTCCGGCACGGAGCAGCGTGCCCGGTTCGTGGCCGTAACACAGCAGACCGACCGTATCGCGGCGCAGCGCCGCGAGTTCGGCGAGTCGCGCCGCCGCGTTCACGAAACGTGCGATGCGGGAGAGTCCACCCGCATCGAAGGCACCGGGAAAGGAAACGTCGATGAGCAGGAACATGTTCAGTTGCTGCTCGTCTGTGAAGCGCCGAATCATGCGTCGGCCACTGCGCGCAGTCGCCTTCCAGTCGATGGCGCGTGGAGGGTCACCCCGCTCGTATTCGCGCAGTGAGTGGAACTCCTGCCCGTGTCCGGCGGCATCACCCTCACGGTCTCCGCGCTCGTGATCGGCGGGGACGTCGGTTCGGTCGTGCAGTCGGCCTGGAATGACGTCGATGTCTTTCTGTGGTGCAAATCGACGTTCCCAGTCGATCAAGCCGAAAGGGCCCCTGACCCGAAGATGGAGATCACCCGTCCTCTGGGCCCCCAGTGCGAGCCCGGTCACCTGGTTGCGTACAGTTGATCCCTGGTCAGGAACCAGCATTCCAGGCTGCGGGGAGTCGTCGAGGGCAAGGTGCGGACCTTCGATCCAACGCCATTCAAAGCGTCTGCGGGCGGACGATGGATTCGACACGAAACACCTGACCGCGTGGCCCTGCCCGAGCGCGACGGCCGCTGGCAGTTCGAACTGGCATGAGGGGGCAAATATTCGGTCATGTCGCCATTCGAGAAAGATGAGGATGACGACAAGCGCTGCGTAGAGATCAAATGGTGTCTCGAGGTGGCGCGGCGACCATAGCGAGGCAACGTAGAGCAATGTGCCCGTTGCGACAACGACAAGGCCGAAACGGGTCAGATGCAGTCGGGACATGGGGCAGTCCTCAATGCTACCCGGCCTCAGGTTCCGTGCGGGGAACTGGAACGTCGCGCAGGAGGCGCATGGTCAGGGTCATTGGGTCCTCGCCTGCGAGCAGCGCGTCCGCTGCGGGCAACAACCGGTGGGCGATCACAAACGGCGCGATCGTCTTCACGTGATCGGGTGTTACGTGGTCTTTGCGGTCCATGGCGGCGGCGACGCGGGCCGAGGTCATAAGTGCCAGCAGGCCGCGGGTTGAGAGCCCGAGGTCGACGTCCCTGCTCTGGCGGGTCGCGACCGCGATGCTGCGGGCAAATTCGTAAATTGCCGGGGCGACGTGTACCTGGTCAGCTTCCGCCCGTGCGGCGGTGATGAGCGTGTTGTCGATCGAGGAGATCCCCGACACCTTGTCCTCGTAACGGCTGCTCGCCCGGTCGTACGACCGCAGCACCTCGATTTCGTCGTCAGCCTCCGGGTAGTCGAGCTGGATTTTCATAAGAAAGCGATCGATTTGGGATTCCGGCAGCGGATAGGTGCCTTCGAAGTCGTGTGGGTTTTGGGTCGCGATCACCAGGAAGTCGGGAGCGAGCAGATAGTGCTCACGGTCAATCGTGATCGCGCGCTCTTCCATCGCCTGGAGCATCGCGGACTGGGTCTTGGGGCCCGTGCGGTTGATCTCGTCGACGAGCACGACGTCGGCAAAGAGAGGTCCCTCGATCAATTCGAAGCGGTGTGACTCGTCATTAAAAACGTGGACGCCAGTCATGTCCGATGGCATCAGATCGGCCGTGCACTGGATTCGGCCGAAGCTGCCTCCGAGGGCTTTGGCGAGCGCGCGGGCGAAGAGCGTCTTACCAAGTCCGGGGTACGCTTCGAGCAGAATATGACCGCGCGCAACCACAGCGATCGTGACGAGAGGGAGAATTTTGTCCATGCCAAACACCGTGGATGACAAGGCCACTCTTAACTGTGATTGCAGTTGCTGAACGCTCATAGACGAGTCTCAAGATTGACAATCCGGCGATGCACCTCAAGAGGTCGGACCTTATGTTGCCGGGCGATGTCGCTGACCAGGAGCGCATAGTCTTCACGGTCTGCTGCCGACAGTCTGGGATCATCCTGAACGAGGTCGATGACGGTTTCGCCGGTGATAGGTAGATTGGTTGATTGACGGTAGCGATTGTTGAAACCTCGCAGGAGCTCGGCATTGATTTCCGGGACCCGGGTGTGGCGCGCGAAAAACTGACCGGTCTGGCGAATGAAGCGCGCTGTGTCGACATTCGGGACGCGGGGTGAGAGCGGCCCCAGGCGGGCTGCAAACGCGACCATGTAGACCAGCCAGAGAAAGAGCAGCGCGGCAATGCTCAACTTCAGGCGCGGATCGCTCAAGAACGCGGACGGATCATAAAGCGCTGACAAACCCTGATGAAAGTCATCGAATACCACTTTGCCCCGTGGTTGAAGGTAGACGTCCAGCAAGTTGTTGATGAGGTTGCCATGACCGGGCTGGGCGATCTGGCCGTTGCTCATAAACCCGCTGTGGGTGACGATGAAGACGCCATTCGGGATTGCAGGGGATGCCGCATACACGAGCAGGGGGCGGTCGCCATCCTCTATCAGAGTGACAGCCGAGGCATCCGGGTGGTCAATATGGATGAAACGCGAATTCGTGACCGGCAGCGTAATCGTGCCCGTGTCTCTGGTCAGCGCGTGCACAGCGGTCGGCGCATAGCGCGCCGGTGCCGGAGCGTCGTCTTGAAATCTGCGTAGGAACTCCCTTGTTGCCCTGGCGTCGCCGGACGCGATACTCCCTCGTGTACGGCCGGGCGCGTCGGCACCCGCATCCGGCGGCGCATGCAAGGTCAGTGCTGCGAGCATCACATCGAAGTTGGCGGGGCGCACCTGCGACCAGATCGGTGTGTCATGCAGCGCTGCAAGCAGGAGGAGCGTATTACCCCTGGCCAACCAGGCACGCAAATGGTCGAATTCGGAGGCTGAGACCTCTGTCTGAAAAGGCCAAACCATCACCAGAACATTGCCTGTTTCGGGTGTCAGATCGTCGATTGTGGATAATCTGGTGCGAAGCGACCGGGTCTGTAATCCGGCCTGGCGCAGCCAGGTCCAGACAGCAAAGAGCCCGGATTCGCCCCTGTCGGCAGTGGTTGGCCGCGATTCGATCGCCTGCCTTTCTGGTGGCACAAGCAAGAGGTAAACCACGACTAAGGCGCCAAGAGCGCCCGCGAGGTTGATCAGTCGATCACTCATGTTTGTCGGGTGCCGGGGTCGTCGGAGACGAGGGCGGTCAGTTCTTCGGTCAGCGTCTGGCGTTGCGCCGTGTCTGGCGCTTCGCGGCCATAGAGCGAAGTGTCAACGCCATGCGAGAGGCGGGCGAAGGCTTGCGTCAGGGTTCCTGGGGATTGGGCAAGGGCCCGCGCGATCTCGGCACTGGTCAGGGTCCGGACGCGGTGGACCACGCCCTGCTGCTCGAGTCCATCCAGCCACAACCGGTAGAGCGCGATGAAGTGCGTCGGCAATGACGACTCCCGGATGCCGGGTACTGCCGCCGCAGAAGGGTTTGCAATTGGTGGCGCGCGCCGCCTACCGAGGATGAAACCGAGGGCGTAGAAGGCGGCGACTGATCCGAGTAATGCAAGGCTTCCCCAGGCGAAGGCCTTGACGATTTCCGGGTTGTCGAGCAACCATCGAACGAGTGGGCGCAAAACCTCTGAACCCGGGTCCGCATCACCTAATTGTTGCTGGGCCCATTGGAAGAAGCGTTCAAGCAGACCAGGTACTTCGGGTTCGGTGTCCAGTCCGGTGGTTATGTGGAGCAGTTCAGACGCGTCAAGCTCATAGCGACCGAGATTTGCGTCCACCGTTTCGCTCAGGCGCGCGGCCGCGAGCAGCACGGGATCGGGAGTTGGAATGTCGGGGGAATTGTTTGCCATTAGGGTTAAAGGTTGTCGATTGCATCCTCGAGGTCTTCGCCCTCGCGCCGCATTCGCAGATCATGCATGAGGGCGAGACCCACGCAGATCAAAAGGGGCTGAACCAGGGGTCCAAGCAGAACGCTCATCATCGTCGTTAGACGAATCAGATCAATCATTTCTGCCCCGAGGATAGTGCCAACGGCACCGGCGAGGATGCCGATCACGAGATAGACGCCCGTGAAGAGCATCCCGGCGATGGTAATGATGATCGAGGAGCGCCACCAGTTGCCCCAGACGAGCGCGTGGCTTTTTCGCAGCGCGTCGAAGACCCCGTCGCCGTCGAGCACGATCAGATAATTGCCTAACACCAGGGTGATCATCAGGATGACGCCAGGCACCAGCAGGAGCAAAACGCCGCCAGCGACCGCGAGCGTGTAGCAAAGGAAATAACCAAGGACCGGCAGGTAGCACGGCAGGGTGGCGCCGAGGGCCTCTCGGGTCGTGTACGGATCATCGTTCGCTACGCCCCAGACAACGAACACCATCATCGTGTAGCCGTAGATACCGATCAGACCGGGCAGCAGGTTGCTGGCGATGCCCAACCCGTCGCGGCCCGATTGCACCAGCACAATGGATGCCAGGTAGCCAACCAGACCAGCGACAGCGATGATGGAGATGATCGGGAGCATCCGAAGGAAACTTCGAAGGTAAAGGCGGACACCATCGTCAAGAATCCTGCCAATTCCCTGGGGTGAATCGGATAGCATCGGCGGTCCTTCAAAATCCAGTTCATGCTAACCATCCTGAATTGGTTATACAATCGGCCCTCCAAGCTCGGAGTCGCCCTTGCAGAACCTCAGACGAACCTGGTCCGGGACCACCCGCCTCCTGACAGGCGTCGCCGCGATGCTGGTTGTTTCCGTGCCCATGTATGGGGCCACCACCGGTGAGGGCGAGCAAGGCGCGGGGCTGTCTGAGTGGGTGACGTGCGGCGTCTTCTACCGCATCGTCGCGGCGTCCCTCATGTCTCGATCCCGAAGGACGGGCGCTGACCTTGACGCGTTAACCGAGGACGCCCGGTCGCTGTTGAACACGGCGATGAGTGCCGGAAAACGCATCGCGCAAACGACAGACACAGACTTCGATGCGGTCTGGAAGACCGAGTTCCAATATCAAATTGATATTATAGGGGGAAGCTACCGGGACGTCAGGCGTTTGAAGTTGCGGTTTGAAGACGACTGCAAGTCCTTACTGTTGGATGCCTCTTCTGCGTCGCTTCGCGAGGAAGAATTGCGGCCACAAGCCGAGGTGTGATTGTATGCCGGTAGTCGAATTCAGCGTCGCCTTTTGCGGGGTTGGGGCGGGGTCAGGGTCTGGTCCGGCGCGCGATCGTTAACAGACATGAGATATGCCCAGTAGTGGCCCATGCAAAGGGTCCGCCGGGCTGGAACTGAGGAGCCTATGGACTACGAATTTATTGACTTTGATATCTCTGGCCGTGTTGCAACCATAACGCTGAACCAGCCGCAGGTGCTCAATGCACTGACAGCACCGATGGTGGCCGAAGTGTCCCATGCGGTTTCTGCGGCAACCAGTGCCGATGCCGGAGCTCGATGTTTGTTGCTGACCGGCGCGGGCCGGGCGTTTTGTGCCGGCGCCAACCTGCAGGAGCGGGGCGAGCACGCGGATGGTCCGCCAACGGCATCGGTCCTCGATACGCACTATCACCCACTCCTGAACAAACTGAGGGATCTGACGATTCCGTTTGTCACTGCCGTCAATGGCCCGGCCGTCGGTGTCGGCATGAGTTTTGCGGTGATGGCCGACATCGTGATTGCCGCGAAGAGCGCGTACTTTCTGCAGGCGTTCGCCAACATTGGCCTAGTCCCTGACGGCGGCGCGACTTATTACCTGCCGCGCATCATCGGCTGGCGGCGTGCCATGGAGTTGTCGCTACTCGCTGAGCGACTGCCAGCGGACCAGGCGTTGTCCTGGGGGCTTGTCACAAGAGTTGTCGATGATGCTGATTTGATGGTAGAGGCGCGCGGCGTCGCAGAGAAGCTTGCGTCCGGGCCCATGTCGCTGGGCTTGATTCGGCGCGCGTACTGGGAGACCTTCAACAATAGTTTCAACGAGCAACTACAACTTGAGTCGAGGCTTCAGTCACAGGCTGGACGGTCCGGCGATAATGCGGAAGGTGTGCGCGCCTTTCTGGAAAAGCGTCCCCCCGCTTTCAAAGGAAAATAGCTTCACTGTCAAAATAGTTGTTCACTGGAGGAACCGCCTTCACCGGAGAACAGCTTTTACGGAAAATGCCACCAGGGGTGGTGGGCGGTGCGCAACGAACCAAATGACTAAAGAGGACGCGAAGATGAGTGAACGAGGACCCTGGGCGAAGGCGCTGTTCGATGCAGTGAGCGCCGGCAAAGACAAGCCGGTCTTATCGGGTGACCATGAAGGCGTCACCCTTGATTTCGCCTATGCGGTGCAGAAGGACTATCTTTCGCTACGCTGCGATGGGGGCGACAGTGTCTCCGGATATAAGGGTGCCCTGACTGCCGCGGGCGGTCAAAAGAACTTTGGCATCGACCATGCGTTGACCGGGGTCTTACTGGCATCGGGTGAGGTCAGTGACGGCGCCACGGTGGATCCCGTCGGATTCACACAGATGGCGATGGAAACCGAACTTGGCTACGAGGTCTCGCGGACGGTCAGTTCGCCGCTCGGGGCCGATGATGATTTACCGATTGGAAAAGTTCGGATGATGATCGAATTTGCGGATCTCGGATTTGCAGACAAGGCGGCGATGAACGTTTATGACCTGGTTGCCGGCAATTCTGGCCAGGCTATGTATCTCAAAGGACCGGAAATCGACAAGACGGTCAACCTCGATGAGGTTCAGGTCACGTTGCGCCACAACGGCAGCGAGCTTCACGTTGGGGTGGGCACCGACTCGCTCGGTTCGCAATACGACGCGCTTCGTTTCCTGATCAATCAGACGGTCGCGCAGGGCTACGTCATCGAACCGGGCCAGGTGTTGATCACGGGCGCGCTCGGCGGCCCGGAACCAGGGACGCCTGGCAGCTACGAGGCGGAGTACCACGGTCTTGGCATAGTGACTTTCACCGTCGCCTAGCAGCATCTCACGCCGCCGGATTACCGCGCTGTCGCGCAGAGACCTCAAGGCAGCCTATTTGCTTTAGTTCCATGAAAGTCTGCCAATAAAAGGGACGTGCTTGAATCATTTCGATCTCACGGGTCTGCATGTCGCCATCACCGGCGCATCGTCAGGCTTCGGTCATCACTTCGCTGCTGTTGTGACGCAAGCCGGCGGTCGGGCGAGCCTGGGCGCGCGCCGCGCGGACAAGATAGAAGCGCGACGCCAGGAGTTGAGCTCTGATGGTGGGCAAGTCGCAGGATTTGACCTTGATGTGCGCGATCCCGACAGCTGCGCGGCGTTTCTGGAGGCCGCCGAGTCAGCGCTGGGACCGGTCGATGTTCTCGTCAACAATGCCGGCGTGCAGGCTGGAGCCAAGACCTTCACGACCATCAATGAAGATGACTGGGATTACGTCCTCGACACCAATCTGAAGGCCGCGTGGCGCCTGTCGAAAATGTACACGGAACGCATCGCCGCGGATTCCGACCGACAGGGTAATATCATCAATATTGCCTCGATATCGGCATACCGAACGATCAAGGGGCAGTTTCCGTACGCCGTCTCAAAAGCGGCCATGGTCAAGGCAACCGAGGTCATGGCCCTCGAAGCCGCGCGCTATGGGGTGCGAATCAATGCGCTTGCCCCAGGGTATATTCTCACCGACGTTAGTCGTCTGCTGCTTGAGAGCGAACGATCGGAGACCTTCATGAAGGGCATCCCAATGCGTCGGTATGGCGAATTTGAAGACCTGACGGGCCCCTTTCTGCTGCTGGCCTCGCCAGCGTCGTCCTACATGACCGGGTCAGTCATCGTGGTTGACGGTGGGCATATCTGCGCAGAGCTCTGAATCACGGCGTCTTATGATGCGGTTGGTTTGCAAGCGGTGCCCTCGCGACCCTGAAGCGACTCTCCAAATTCCAAATAGTGCGGAAGGGGCACTTTCGAGGCAGCTTGTGAGGCGAATTCTCGTCCGTCAACGACACCGGTTTGCATTCTGGATGCAAATGAGAATAATTCGCATTTGAGAGAGGATGTGATGACACTTGCTGATCTGAAACCGAACACCCCCATGGCCATTCGCGCCGCTGCACCTGAGGACCCTCGTTTGCAGAGCAAGCTCTATGCGCTCGGGCTGATCCCGGGGGCGACGTTGTCGGTGTTGAGGTTCGCGCCGTTCGGGGACCCCATGCAGGTGAGAGTCGGTCACGCATTGATCAGCATAAGGCGGATGGATGCGGCTGCCGTTGTCCTGCAGCCGGCTTAGCCGCGAACGTATCGGTCCACCCCCGAGAGACTGAGTAGTTGGGGCGGAGGGGATTGCTGATGGCCAGGAAGGCATAGGAACCTATCAACGATCTGTAGCAGGTCACTATTGTGCAGAGAGGAAAGAACAACGGCCCGCGCCAAATCGCTCTGGTTGGTAATCCCAACTGCGGCAAGACAACGCTCTTTAATCGGCTCACGGGTGCCCATCAGCGTGTCGGCAATTGGGCCGGCGTGACCGTTGAACGAAAGGAGGGTGTACTGGATCTGGGGGACAGGCTCACTGCGAATCTGGTCGATTTGCCAGGGGTCTACTCCCTTGAACAGGCCCATATGGCCGAAGACGAGGCGGTCGCAGCCGATTGCCTCGCAACAGAGCCTTTCGACCTTGTGATCAACATCGTCGATGCGACCAACCTCGCCAGGAACCTGGTACTGACAGAGCAGTTGCGCGATCGAGGGTTGCCCCTCGTTGTCGTGCTCAACATGCTGGACGTTGCACAAGGCGAGGGCATCGTGATCGACGCAGTGAAGTTGGCTGCACGACTTGAAGTGCCCGTGTTGCCGGTGATCGCCTCCCGAGGTGACGGCGTCAGTGAGTTGTTGCGCATCCTCGGCGAGCGCTGTCGTCAGCCCAGACCCGTCGACCCCCCTGTTGCGACGGCATCAATCGATGGAGCGGTCGATGGAGTGGGGGGTGTCGCGGATAACGCCCGGATGTTGCGACGCTACCATCGAACACAGCAACTGGTCAGCGGGGTCATGGAAGTGTCTGCGACCGCTGCGCCCGTGAGTGAGCGGATCGATCGCATCGTACTTAACCGTTGGCTTGGCGTGCCAATTTTTCTTGCGATGATGTACCTGACGTTCACAGTCGCGATCAACGTGGGCGCAGTCTTCATCGACTTCTTCGACATCCTGTTTGGTGCGGTTCTCGGCGACGGGGTCCGTTATTTGTTGGTGCAGACGGGCGCGCCCATGTGGGTGACCGTGCTGCTTGCCGATGGTGTCGGCGGCGGCATCACGCTGGTTGCGACGTTCATACCGGTGATTGGTTTCCTCTTTCTGTGTCTCTCAATTCTCGAAGACTCCGGTTACATGGCGCGCGCCGCGTTCGTCGTCGATCGGTTGATGCATGGTGTCGGGTTACCGGGCAGCGCATTTGTACCGCTGATTGTCGGCTTTGGCTGCAATGTGCCCTCGGTGATGGCGACCCGGACGCTGGGGCGCCAGAGTGATCGCTTGCTGACGATCGCAATGGCGCCGTTCATGTCCTGCGGTGCGCGTTTGACCGTCTACGCACTCTTTGCCGTCGCGTTTTTTCCGAACAACGGACAGAACGTGGTCTTTGCCCTTTATCTGCTGGGTATTGGCATGGCGGTTTTCACCGGCTGGATCTTTCGGCGTCAGATCTTCGGTGAGAGCCGTGCACCGTCAGTCCAGGAAATGCCCGCTTACCACGTGCCTGTGCCCCGCAACATTGGCCTGACCACGTGGTATCGGCTGCGAGATTTCGTGTTCCGGGCCGGCAAGACGATTGTGCTCGTGGTGATTGGCCTCAGCTTCCTCAATTCTTTTTCTACCGATGGCAGTTTCGGGCATGAAGACACTGAGTCATCTGTCCTGGCAACCGTCGGCAAGGCCATCACGCCCGCTTTCGCGCCGATCGGCATCACTGAGGACAACTGGCCGGCGACGGTCGGCCTCTTTACCGGCGTCTTTGCCAAGGAAGCCGTCGTCGGGACGCTGGATGCGCTTTACTCGCCGAATCAGCCCCCCGCATCGGGGCCGCCTGATCTGATGGAGGCCGTGTCATCAGCACTGGATTCGGTGGCGACCGGACTGCTTGGCCTCACCGCGACCCTGACCGACCCGCTCGGTATTGACAGTGCCGGCGATGGCGGCGGTGCAGATCCGGTCAAGGCGACCACGCTCGGGAACATGGCGGCACTCTTTGGCAGCGACCTTGCTGCGTTTTCCTATCTTGTCTTCATTCTCCTCTACGCCCCTTGCGTGGCTGTGCTCGGCACGATGGTCAAGGAGTCCGGCTTTCGGTGGATGGCGCTCGTTTTTTTCTGGAGTACCGGACTCGGCTATGCCGCGGCGACCTTGTGCTTTCAGCTTGGGTCCATTGCCGATGTGCCGCTCAGGTCTGCGGCGTGGATAGCCGGAGCACTCGGCAGCGTGTTTGTCGCGGTGCTCTGCTTGCGCCGTATTGGCAGACGGGCCGCACCTGATCTCATTGCCGTCGTGCAGACCGTCTAAGCGGCTGCTGAAAGGCCGTCGGCCGCGCCGACCCCTGAAATTAGCCTTCGTGTTGCGCGTCATGAACGCGGCCATCAAAAGTGCCCGCAAGTATTTTACGAACTTGCCCCGGTTGGCCCTGGCTTCATGATCTCCATGAAGCGTCGATGATCTGTCCGAACCGGCCGCAGGTCGCGGGTCAAGTGAGGGGGCCGGTTAGGTTAGACTTCGTCCTTCGACCTGACGCTGCATACGGTGGACCCTTTGCTGACATACATTCGTCTCTTTGGCTTCATTGCGCTGATCGCACCGTTTGCCGCCCTTGGCGAGTCTGGTGACAGCACATCGGGAGACTCCTATTGGGTGTTGGGCAGTTACACCGATCAGGCCCGCGCAGTTTCTGAGCGTGAACGGCTGAGCAATACACTGGGTGAGGCAATCGAGATTTCGAGGCATGAGTCCGATGGCGGAACGCTGTTCAGGGTTGTTGTTGCCGATGATGATGGTGTGGGTGAACGACTAAGCGCCCACGGGATCGACACCTGGCGCATGTCGATTGCCGCGTCGAGCTTTGAAGGCGTGGCTGACGACGTCGATTATTTTCTGGTTATTGACCGCTATCGGGGCGAGGAGCAGGCGGCGAGCAACCGCAACGAACTCGAAGAGAAGATGTCCGGCCTCAAAGTGGTCACGGACGGTTCGGACGATCCGTGGTTCATGATTGCGCGCGGACCGTTCGAGACCAAGGTGCCCCGGGAGCGCGCTCGTGCGCTCGCCACCGGCGTCAGAGCGCCTTTTTGGTTCGCGTCGTCGGCTTCTGAAAGAGACGCAGCCCGCCAACGGGCGTTGGCGTCGACAATCGAAGTCGCACCCATCGAAGAACCCTCGCCTATGGAAGCGCCAACGCGCGTCGCGCAGTAAACCCCTGTCGTTGCGAGTATCCCCCTCGAAGACCCCCTCCCTCAGGAACTGCTCGTCGAGCCGGCTCAGGAGAGGGTTGAGCCTGTGCCGACCGCCCTCGAAGACCCCATCTTTGAAAACACCCTCGTTGAAATCCCGAACATTGAAATCCTGAACGTTGAAGAAACTGGCGCAGACGAAACCGAGGCTGAACCGGTGACGGTGATTGCTACCCTCGACCGGGCCACGCTGGAGAAGGTCGGCGCTCGACGGACGCCAGACGAGCCGGATGTGCCGGACCCACGTGATGATGAAGCGGCTGAAGATGTTGCCTATGTGGAGGACGACCTGAACGACCGGGTGCCCTCGCGAACCTCAGTCAGTTTGTTGGACCGGGAGGCGGTCGCTGGACCGCCATCACGTGTTGGTTCACGAAACGCCTGGGTTCGTGCTGACGGTGTGGTGCCCACGGTCGAAGAGTCAATCCCGGATGGCGTGGACTACGGCGCGTATTGTCGGCAAAGGGGTGATAGCGGCCCCGCGATTTGTCGCTCGGAACCGATGCGACAGCTAATGGCGAAACAGGCGCGGCTCGCAAGGAGCACCCAGGCGCTGAGTGGACTTTGTGCCAATGATGGCTCCGGCTCATACGCGGGCCCGTGTGACAGTGCGAAGATTCAGCTTCGTGATACCCAACGCTAAGGGTGCCGCAGTCCGTGGGGAAGCATTGTAAAAGCACCGTAAATAGTGCCAAATACTGGCGAAATCTGAGCTAGTCACGCGGCGTGGACATACGAACTAAATTAGCCTTGGCGCTGGTGTCAGTGTCGCTCGCCAGCATGATTTTGCTGGGTACCTTTGCCTATCGCACCTCCGCTGATCTATATAAAGAGATCGCACTCAGACAACTCGACGCGCTCGCAGAATCCAAACGTTCTGACCTGCTGAAGGTCTTCGATGGCTGGAAGGATCAGGTGCGGCTGATGCGAGCCGCGAGGGAGCTTGGGGAGAGCGTCGTCGCCCTGGAAGGGGGCGTGGACGCCGATGCGCGAATGCAACTTAGCGCGACCCTCGATGCATGGCGCGCAGCGGTCAGCAGCACCGAACGTATCACGCTCTTCAGCACAGCCGGCGCGGAACTGATCAGCGTGGGTCGATCATCGATTCCGGTGAAGTTCGTCGATGTCGGTATGGAGGTCGTTGAACTGACATCCACGTCGGTGACTCCTGCGCACGAGGTGAAGGTTGCCTTTCACACATGGCTGACAATGGACGGGGTCGGCATCGGCACGATGGAGGTCGTGATGGATGCCAGCGATCTCGAGTCTGTTACTGCGGACTACACGGGCCTCGGCGAGACCGGTGAGACGTTCCTCGTCAGGCGCGCCGCTGGGGACTCGGTCATGGTCCTCAATCGTCTCCGGCACGACGACAGCGTGCCGGTCGTGCGGCCGGTCTCAAGTATGTCGGACGACGTCAAAGCGGTGCTTGGCGGTGCCGATCAGGTATTTCCCGAGCACCTTGATTATCGCAACATCCTGGTGTGGTCAGCGGGCCGATTTGTCGAAGGCCTCGAGTGGGGTGTGATCGTCAAGGTAGACAAGGCGGAAGAGGAAATCCGGTCAGAAGCATTGCGTGATTCCATTTTCGACCTCGGCATCGCACTCTCTGCTTTTGCAATCATCGGTGGAACGCTGCTTGGCTTCTGGCTTGCTAAGCCCATCCAGGAACTCGCTGACCTGGTCCATCGGGTCCGTGATGGCGAGACCAACTTGCGCGCGGATGCCGATGGCCAGGATGAGGTGGCGTACCTCGCCCAGTCATTGAACGCATTCCTCGACACGCTGGCTGAGAGAACTGACCA
>CAVOBC010000101.1:0-13534 GCA_963693635.1 Gammaproteobacteria bacterium
GTTGGCCACGTGACCAAGGACGGCAGCCTTGCGGGGCCGCGCATTCTTGAACACATGATCGATTGCTTCATCAATCTGGAAGGTGATGAAGACGGCCGATTCCGAACGCTGCGCAGCATCAAGAATCGGTTCGGTGCGGTCAATGAACTGGGCATCTTTGCGATGACCGACAAGGGCCTTATGGAGGTTGCCAATCCGTCGGCGATCTTCCTGTCGCGCGGTGATGAGCCCACCCCGGGCAGCGTGGTCATGGTGGTGTGGGAAGGTACCCGCCCGCTTCTCGTGGAGGCGCAGGCGCTGGTGGATGAGAGTGGACTCGGTAATCCGCGCCGGGTTGCCGTCGGCTTCGAGCAGAATCGCCTGGCCATGCTGCTCGCAGTTCTGCACCGGCACGGCGGCATCGCGGTTGGCGACCAGGATGTCTTCGTCAACGCGGTCGGCGGCATCCGGGTAACGGAGACGAGCAGTGACCTCGCTTTGCTGCTCGCGATCATCTCCAGTTTTCGTGATCGTGCGCTCGACCATGGTCTGGTCTGCTTCGGTGAAGTTGGACTGTCAGGTGAAATTCGCCCGGTCCCGAATGGACAGGAGCGGTTGCGGGAAGCGGCCAAGCACGGCTTCAAACGTGCGATCGTGCCCCGCGCTAATTTGCCGCGGCAAGCGATTCCGGGCATGGCGATCATGCCGGTTGCGAAACTGACCGATGCCCTCGAAGTGATGTATGAGTAGCGGGTTCACCTCGTGGCGGTGTGCAGGCAGATCGGGTATGTCGATTGATCGGCCTGGCTGCGAACCCGTTAGCGGTCTGGGGACAAAAAAGGAGTGAATGTGGATATTGCGATGCTACGCACGATAGTTCTGGGCGCTGCCTTTGGGGCGTTGACGGCGATGTGGGCCCCTGACGCCCATTCCGAAAAGGCTGCAGTACTGCAGCCCGCGGGCGCGGATGAGACGGTGGTGTATCTCTTTCGCTACGGCAGGTTCACGGGCGCCGCCTTCCGGCCGTGGTCGACCATGAACCGGTGGCTGCGCTTGGCAACAAGCGTTATGTCAGGTTGGTGCTCAAGGCGGGTGTGAATACCCTTAACCCGGCCCAGCAGGGGGCGCCGATTGCGTCGGTCGCGCTCGATAATCTCGCAGGCGAATCAGTCTATCTGACCTGGCGATGTTGCAAGACCGACGAACTGACGCGGATCGAGGCGGACGAGGCCACTGCGCTGCTCCGGAAGATGAAGCCTGCAAAACCGGTTAAGTCGATTCGCTCGAATCCCCAGGAGATGATCGTGCTGTCGAATCTGACCCGGATGGGTATCGATTTGATGGTTCCTGCCGATCCGTCGGCGTCGATGTCGTCGCGGCAACACGCGACTGGGACGTTTTGCGAAAAAAAGAGGCACCTAAACTGCGTTTCGGCGTCTGGAGTCAGGACGGCTATCTCGGGTCGTTGCGCGCGCGTGAGGCGTTCTCTGTGAAGCTGCCACCGGGCGAGCACTTTTTCTTTGCGGCTAATCTCGGCGCGAGCGTCATGCGGGGTCAGCTAGAGGCGGGGAAACGTTACTACGCGCTCGTCGACTATGGCGTCATGTTCGGACGCGTACGTTTGACGCCTCTGACGGCGCCAGAAGATCCCGACAAATTACTGAAGGATGTGGATTGGGTGCGGCTCGACCCGGCGCTGGTGACCGATGCGGTGCGGGATCGTGAGCGGTGCCTTGGCGAGCATATACGGGACGCTGGCGACAAGATTGGGCGCGGCGAACTGGGTTCGACGGAGTTGGGCCCCGCTCAGGCGTTCTGACGGTACAGTCGCGGGTTTGGGCGCACGGCTACTGCTTGCCCGTCATGAAGTCGACAACGGCCTTCAGTTCAGCGTCTGTACAGTCATCACAGGTGCCGCGAGGCGGCATACTGACGCCCATTCCCTCAATGGTATTGGCGTAAAGCTCCTGCATGCCATAGCTCAACCGATCCTCCCAATCGAACGCTTCTCCGGGAATGGGAGCGCCCTGCACACCTTCTTCGTGGCAGACGATGCAGGCCTTCTCATAGATGGTGACGACACGCGCGGAGGGTTTTGCCATTGGCGCTTCGCCCGGCTTCTTTACGGGGGCGCTGGCCCCGTTGGCGGCGGTCGCCGCGACCCCCGCGAGCAAAAAGATGAGTGCGAGGCGGGGCAGACGGGAAATTGGGGTGCTTGTCATCCGCGAGAGAATCACATAGAAGTGACTGCCTAACAACAGATCCGGAACGAACGGATGGGGCTGTCGATGTTGAAGGTCCAGCGCAACGTCAAAGTGAGAATCGGGCTTGGGGTGATGGCAGTGTGGTTTGCCCTTGCCGCAGCAGAGGGGGTGGCAGCTCACCACGGCAAGAAGTCGGCCACGGACACGGACTGGCCGTCCTACGCGAACACGCCGGGCTCGTCGAAATATGCGCCACTCAGTCAGATCAATGCGAAGACAGTCACGGGTCTCAAGGTCGCCTGGCAATGGGGGTCGCCTGACGAGGTGTTGATAAGTCAGAACCCGCGCCTCGCGGCGTTTGGCTACAAGAGCACGCCCATCAAGATTGGCAACACCCTGTATGTCAGTACGTCGCTCGGTCAGGTCGCGGCCCTTGACGCGGCGACGGGCAAGCAGAAGTGGCTGTTTGACACCAGGACCTGGGAGTCTGGCAGGCCAGCAAACCTTGGGTTCAATCATCGCGGCGTTGCGTTTTGGACCGATGGCAAATCCCGGCGCATCCTGATGCCAACCAACAATGCGTACCTGTGGTCGTTGGACGCCGACACCGGCAAGCCGGATCCCGGATTCGGCGACAAGGGCAAGATTGATCTGACGATAGGCCTTGGCCGACCGGTAGAGCGAAGCCAGTACAGTGTGATGTCGACGCCGACGATCGTCGGCGACATCGTCATCGTTGGCTCATCGATTGGTGATCGGCCGAGAAACAAACAGGCCCCGCCGGGCCATGTTCGCGGGTTTGATGTCAAGACGGGTAAACGTGCGTGGATCTTTCACTCGATACCCCAGGATGGCGAATTCGGTAATGACACATGGCAGGACGGCTCGTGGCGCTACAGTGGCAATACCAACGTGTGGACGCTGATGAGCGCAGACCACGAGCTCGGCTATGTGTACCTGCCGTTCGGCACGCCGACCAACGATTATTACGGGGGGCACCGGCCCGGTGACAATCTGTTTGCAGAGACCCTCGTCTGCCTCGACGCTAAAACCGGCGAACGCGTCTGGCAGTTTCAGGGCGTTCATCACGGGCTGTGGGACTACGACTTTCCAGCAGCACCCAACCTCGTCGACATCGTTGTCGACGGCAAGCCGATCAAGGCAGTTGCACAGATCTCGAAGCAGGCGTTCGTCTATGTGCTCGACCGGGTGACCGGCGAGCCGGTATGGCCGATTGAGGAACGGCCGGTGCCACAGTCGGACGTGCCGGGTGAGAAGAGTTCGCCGACGCAGCCCTTTCCAACCAGGCCCGCGCCATTCGACCGCCAGGGCGTCCGAATTGATGACCTGATCGATTACTCACCGGCGCTGCGCGCACAGGCGGTCGAGATCATCAGTCAGTACAAATATGGCCCGATCTTCACGCCGCCGAGTCTTAAAGGCACGATACAGGTACCCGGCCATGGCGGTGGTGCTAACTGGAAGGGCGCCGCCTTTGACCCGGAAACGTCGCATCTGTACATCCCGTCCATGACGGCACCGGTCGTCATCAAGTTGAGACAACGTGACGACTCGGACATGCGCTACACGGTTGGCCGGGTCGGACAGGTGCGCGGCCCTGACCGGCTGCCCATCCTGAAGCCGCCGTACTCGCGGATCAGCGCCATTAATCTCAATACCGGCGACTACTCGTGGGTCAAGCCAAACGGCGAGGGCATACGCCAGCAGATCATCGACAAGGGCCTGCCAGACCCCGGGCCGGTTGGCGTCGGTGGCTTTGGCTCGACGGGCCCGTTGCTGACGAAATCGTTGCTCTTCATCGGGCTGAACGACGGCAAGCCACTATTGAAGGCGATCGACAAGCAGACCGGTGACGTCGTGCACCAGGTGGAGTTGCCGGTGAATCCGACGGGTACGCCGATGACCTACATGGCGGGTGGCAAGCAGTACATTGCGATCGCCGGGGGCAATCGAACCGAAGCGATGCTGATGACGTTGAGTCTGCCTTAGGGCGGCGTCGTGCGCTGACTTACGCCCTGGGCGGCGTTTGCGTCAGCGGGTGTTGCTTCGAAGATACTTCAGCATCTCGCGCTTTTCAGGGTGTGCGTCGATCCAGCCTGCGATGTTCCTGATCTTCGCGTAGTCGTCCTCGCCGAGCCTCGCCAGGTACAAGCGCTTGGTAACGTTGGCGGCGTCCGTGCCACGCAAGTGTCGTTGCCACGGCTCGGTCGTAATCCCGGTCAGCTTGCCTGCAGCGCCAGGTGTTTGATGAGGCCCCACTCGCCGCTGTCGAGCCAGATGTCGTCGCACGATGTGCAGATGTCGACAAAGTTCTGGTGATCGGTCGAGACGCGGTACTTCAGCATGATCCGTGAGCAGCGCTGGCAGATAAGCGCGCTCGTATTGTCGGCCGGTAGTGGCACGTCGACGGTTGCCGTAGTTTCTGCAGCGACCGCGTTCTCCTCTGACCACGCGCGGTAGTTCAAAAAATCGATGTGCACGCCGCCGCAACTGTCGCATTCGCGTGGCGGTAAACCGTGATCGAGTTTCACGGGTTTGAGCACACGCCCGACGCAGCGGTAACAATCCATAGATCGGCCTCTGTTGGTTTGCCCCCTCCGTGGGTTCTTTCCCCTGAGGTAAGAAGGTAAAAGGTTAGAGAGGTAGAGAGGTGGAGAGGTAGAGAGGTAGAGATGTCGGGAGGTTAAGAGGTAGAGAGATTAACCAACGTACCAATTCCCGTCGATTTGCCGCTGACGACCTGTCGAATTCAAGGCCTGCGTGGTTGCATCCGCATCGAATGGGTTTGAAGCCAGTTGCGTTCTCGCTCGTTTTCGCTCCTGAGCTTGTCAGGTCCGGGCGGCGCTGCTCGTGACGGATATCCAACCCGGTCGGTGCCCTGACCGGCTGCCGTTCCG
This sequence comes from Gammaproteobacteria bacterium, assembly GCA_963693635.1. Taxonomy (GTDB): domain Bacteria; phylum Pseudomonadota; class Gammaproteobacteria; order Pseudomonadales; family Azotimanducaceae; genus CAVOBC01. The sequence continues at coordinate 5,102 of CAVOBC010000101.1, forward strand.
CCGATCTGTGAGGAGCTATTGGTGACGAGCAGTTAGTGAAAGACTCTCTGTGAAAAGCTCTCGGTAAAAGCTACGAGCCGAGTGGACCTCGCAACGAGCGACTGAAACTGTATCTTCTCGGCAGCAGACAGGTGCGCCTAGTCGTCAAGCCGGCGCGCATACAGGCTGGCCAAGTGAGGGTCCGTGAGCAGGTGGCGGTATCCGGAAAACGAGCGGTAGGTTTCGCCCGTCGCGGTCTCGTTCACGACCTTTGTGTTCAGACGAATCTGAATGGCGAGATAAGCGAGCGTCACAATGACGCCGGCTGCGCCGGCGACCTCGCCGATCGCACCTATGGCTTCCCAGTTCATCACAACGCCTCCTCGGCAGCGCAGTCAGCCAAGCCGCTTGAACTTCATCCGTGATGGTGCAGCGCCATCACCTCGGCGTTTCTTGCGGTCGGCCTCATATTCCGAGTAGTTGCCGTCATACCACTCGGCCTTGCTGTCACCTTCGAAGGCGAGGATGTGCGTGGCGACACGATCCAGAAACCAGCGGTCGTGCGAGATCACCATGATGGTTCCTGGGAACACCATGATGGCTTCTTCGAGCGCACGGAGGGTTTCGACATCCAGATCGTTGGTCGGCTCGTCCAGCAGTATCAGATTGCCACCCAGTTTAAGCACTTTGGCCAGGTGCAGACGGTTCCGTTCGCCACCTGACAGGTCTTTGACGAACTTTTGCTGATCAGTGCCCTTGAAGTTGAAGCGGGCGACGTACGCGCGCGAGGGTATCTCGTACTTGTCGATCTGCAGGATCTCGTTGCCCTCCGAGATTTCCTCCCACACGGTGTGTTCGCCCACCAGGTCTTCGCGGCTCTGATCCACATAGGCGAGTTTGACTGTCTCGCCGACGCGCACGGTGCCGGCATCCGGCTGCTCGGTGCCTGCAATCATCTTGAAAAGCGTGGATTTGCCAGCGCCGTTGCCGCCGATAATGCCAACGATGCTCCCGGCCGGGATCGAGAACGACAAATCGTCCATCAGGAGGTCGCCGCCGAAGCCTTTCTTGACGCCATCGACTTGTACAACGAGATCGCCGAGGCGAGGCCCGGGCGGAATGTAGAGTTCGAGGGTCTCATTGCGGGTCTGGAATTCCTGAGATGACAATTCATCGAAACGCTGCATGCGCGCACGGTTTTTCGCTTGTCGCGCGCGGGGTGCGGCACGAACCCACTCAAGTTCTGCCTTGATGGACTTCTGCCGGGCGACCTCCTGCCGCGACTCAGTCTCAAGGCGCTTCTCCTTCGCTTCGAGCCATGTTGTGTAGTTGCCCTCGTACGGGATGCCGTGGCCACGGTCCAACTCCAGGATCCAACCGGCAACGTTGTCCAGGAAATAGCGGTCGTGGGTGATCGCGACCACCGTCCCCGGATACTCTGCCAGAAAGCGTTCAAGCCAGCCTACGCTTTCAGCGTCCAGATGGTTGGTCGGTTCGTCCAGGAGCAACATCTCCGGACTCGAAAGGAGCAGGCGGCAGAGGGCGACCCGGCGCCGTTCGCCCCCCGAGATTTTGGAGACGTCCGCATCCCAGGGCGGCAGGCGCAGGGCGTCGGCTGCGATCTCGAGCTTGCGGTCGACCTCCCAACCGTTAACGGCGTCGATCTGGGTTTGCAGTTCGCCCTGCTTTTCGAGCAACTCGGTCATTTCGTCGTCGCTCATCGGCTCCGCGAAACGATCGCTGATCACGTTGAAATCATCGATCAGACGGGTGATCTCAACCACACCTTCGGCGACGTTGCCGCGCACGTCCTTGGTCTCGTCCAGGCCCGGTTCCTGTGACAGGTAGCCGACTTTCAAATCCTTTTGGGGGCGCGCTTCGCCCAGATGCTCCGTGTCGATACCGGCCATGATTTTTAACAGCGTCGACTTGCCGGCGCCGTTCAGGCCCAGAACACCGATCTTTGCCCCCGGAAAAAACGACAGCGAAATGTTGCTCAGGATCTCGCGGTTGGGCGGAACGATCTTGCCGACCCGGTTCATGGTGTAAACGTACTGTGCCATTGACGTGCCGTGCTGCGTGGAAGCGCGGATTGTAACGCTATGGATCGCGGCAGGCGCGGGAAATCACGGGTTTGGGCGCGGGCCTTGAAAACGAGTAGAATCGCTGCCCCATTTTGTGACAGACCTCCATGCATTGTCCGTTCTGCGGTGACAAAGAGACCAAGGTCATCGATTCGCGTCTCGTCGGCGAGGGCACACAGGTGCGGCGGCGTCGCGTGTGCCAGCGAGATTCCTGTAGTGAACGGTTCACGACGTTTGAAACGGCGGAACTGCTGATGCCGCGTGTCATCAAGAATAACGGCGTTCACCAGCCGTTTGACGAGGAGAAACTGCGCAATGGCCTGCTCCGCGCGCTGGAAAAACGGCCGGTTGATCTTGAAGCAACCGTCGCGGTCATCGACCGCATCAAGCGGCGTCTGCAAACGATGGGCGAGCGCGAAGTGGGTACCCAGGTGATCGGGGAACTTGTGATGGATGAGCTTCGCGAGTTGGACCACGTAGCATACGTGCGTTTTGCCTCGGTCTATCGCAGTTTCGAGGACATCAACGAGTTTCGCACCGAGATCGACAAGCTCGACAACGATGGTTCAGCGTGAACGGGAACATCTGTGCCCATGACGACGCGCGGCGATGAAGAACGACAAGGACTACATGGCGCTTGCCATCGCAGCGGCGGATGAAGGCCGCTTCACGGCGCACCCCAACCCGCGCGTTGGCTGTGTGCTGGTGAAAGGCGGCGCGGTCGTCGGTACCGGTTTTCATCTGCAGACGGGCCATGGCCATGCCGAGGCCAACGCGTTGGCTGTAGCGGGTGACGCGGCCCGCGGTGCCACGGCCTATGTGACGCTTGAACCGTGTTCCTTTGCGGGGCGCACACCATCGTGTGCAAAGGCACTGGTCGAGGCGGGTGTCAGTCGTGTCGTTGCTGCCTTGGCTGATCCGCATCCACGAAACGGTGGTGCGGGATTTGACCTGCTGCGCGACGCGGGCGTCGACGTTGAGGTTGGTCCGCTGGCGGCGGCCGCTCATGCCTTGAACCCTGGCCACTTTCGACGCTTTGCGGGCGGCTTGCCGTACGTTCGCTGCAAGCTTGCGATGACGCTCGACGGCAAGACCGCGCTTGCGAACGGCGCAAGCCAATGGATCACGAGCCCTGCTGCACGGCGGGATGTGCAACGGCTGCGTGCGATGAGCGGTGCCATCGTTACGGGTGTGCAGACGGTGATCGACGATGATCCACAGTTGACGGTTCGCGCCGATGAGATCGATGTGACGCACGCAGCGCTCGCGGCGCAGGTGCCTCGGCTGCGGGCGGTGCTCGACTCGAATTTGCGCATGCCGCGCACGGCGAAGATGGCAACCGCGGATGTGCTTGCCTATTGCACCGAAGACGCTGCGCGGGGTGAGGGGGGCGACCTTGCCTGTCAGGTCGTCGGCGTGCCGGGGCAACCCCACCGGCTTGACCTCGCGGCGGTGCTTCGGGATCTCGCGCAGCGGGACTGCAATGAGGTGTTGTTCGAATGCGGTGCCACGCTCGCGGGCAGCCTGCTCGCGGCGGGTCTGGCTGACGAATTGATCGTCTATACCGCGCCCAAACTGATGGGTGATGGCGCGCGATCGTTACTGAAGCTGCCCGAAGTTGATACTATGGGCGACCTGATTGAGCTGGAATTCACGGATGTGCAGCGGATTGGGCCGGATCTCCGCCTGACCGCCACTCCTCTTAAGAAGCCTCTCACGAAGCCCCTCGCTGGCAAGTCTCTTGCTGGTAAGCGGGTCGGCCCCGACCAGACATCGTAAACAGCAGGAAGAATCATGCCCCGAACAATTGAAGGCAATCTCGTCAGCGGCGACGGTAATTACGTGATTGTCGCTGCCCGCTTTAACGGCTTTGTGGTTGACAGTCTGGTTGCTGCCGCCGTTGACACGCTCCTTCGGCATGGCGTCAGTGACGACAACATCACAGTCATCAAAGCGCCCGGCGCTTTCGAACTGCCTCTGGTCGTCAAGAAGGTGCTGGCTGAAGGCAACGCGGACGCGGTCATCGCACTCGGCGCCGTCATCCGTGGCGCAACCTCCCACTATGATTTCGTCGCGGGTGAGTGTTCGTCGGGCCTTGCCCGCGTCGCAACCGACTCGATGACACCGGTTGCGTTTGGCCTGCTGACGACCGAGTCCATCGAACAGGCGATCGAACGCGCCGGCACCAAGGCGGGCAACAAGGGCACCGATGCTGCGATGACCGCCATCGAGATGGTCAGCTTGCTCGCTGCCATTGGCTGATGAACAGCTCGCTGTACCAGACCGCCCGTCCGGTCCCCGACCTCGCACCTCCATTCAAACATCGATCCTGACACCCAATGGCAAAGCGTAAATCCCGTCGAAAATCTCGGGAGAGGGCCCTGCAGGCGCTCTATCAAATGGTCATGGCGGAGGGAAGCGCGGCGACGGTTGCCGCTGAGTTTGCAGACCATCAGGACATGGATGACGTCGACATGGACTTTTTCGAGGCGTTGCTCACGGGCGTTTCTGGCAATCGCTCGGCGCTCGACGATGTGTTCTCACCAGCTCTGGACCGGGCGATAACCGAGCTTGACCCAATCGAGCACTGCATATTGCGCCTGGGCACCTTTGAACTCTGCCATCGAATCGATGTCCCCGCGCGGGTGGTCATCAATGAAGGCGTGGAACTTGCCAAGACCTTTGGTGCCAGCGAGAGCCACCGGTATATCAATTCGATACTGGACAAGCTGGCGCGCGAGCATCGGTCGGTCGAGATGGACTCCGCACGCGCGCGCTGACGCAGGCCAGTCTGGCAGCACGAGCGCAGGAAGGGCCAAGGTGTAGGGAGTAGCAGGCTGCTGAAAAAGTAGCTTGATAGGTCGATACATGGATGTATCGGCCGCAAATTGACGACGTAAGTCGTTGATTTGTCGCGAGCGGGCTGAGGCCCGCGACTCTGAAAAAGTGTAGGAAAGAACTTATTCAGCACCCTTTCATGGAACTAAGGCAATATGCCGCGTTAAGTTCCCTGCGCGACAGCGCGGTAATCCGGTACCGTGAAATGCGGCTAGGTGAACGGACAAGACGAGGAGTGAGGCGAGGGAGAAGGCATGAGCGACCCGACCGAGTTCGACATCATCTACGAATACTTTGTGAATCCGGCGATGAATGCCGGACCCCATGTTGTCCTTGGCCCGGGCGATGACTGCGCGATTCTGCAGGTGCCTGCCGACACGGAGCTATGCGTCTCGACCGACACGCTGCTCGCAGGCGTACATTTTCCCGTCGATGCCACCGGCGACGTGGCGGCACATCGCACGGTCGCGGCAAATCTGAGTGACCTCGCGGCGATGGGTGCTGAGCCGCACTCATTCACGCTGGCGTCCACGTTTGATTCCGCTGATCCCGTATGGCTGCGCAGTTTTGCGGGGACCATCGCAGCGCTTTGCGAGCGCTTTCGTGTGCCGCTTGTTGGCGGCAACCTGTCCCGCGGTCCCCTGTCATTGACGATCCAGGTGATGGGACTCGTGCCAACGGGTGCGGCACTGCGGCGGGATGGCGCCGCAGTGGGTGACGACGTCTACGTGTCGGGCACCCTTGGCGACGGCGCTGCGGGTTTGCGGGTCCACCTGCGAGGCGGCGCGTCCCCCCTCGTGGAGCGTTACCTGCACCCGGAACCGCGCCTAGACCTTGGTGTTGCGCTGCGCGGGCTCGCGTCATCAGCAGTCGATATCTCCGATGGTCTGCTCGCCGATTTGGGCCATGTTTGTAAAGCCAGCGGCGTTGGGGCGGCAATTGAACTGGCATCCGTCCCGATGGATGAGTCGCTGCCAGATGCCCTCGCCGGTTCGGACACGGATCCCGTCGCCCTCGCCCTGACCGGCGGCGATGATTACGAGTTGGCGTTCACCGCGCTGCCCCGACACGCTGACAAGATCCAGGCTGTGGCGCAACGACTGGCGATCCGCCTGACAAGGATTGGACAGGTTGAGGCGGGCCCGGATGGCGTGCGGTGCCTGGACGCAAATGGGCGTGTGGTGAAAATTCCAGAGACGGGCTATCGTCATTTTTAGCAGTAACTCACGGTGCCGGATTGCCGCGCTGTCGCGCAGGCAACTCATGGCAGCATATTGCTTTAGTTCCACGAAGGGTTGCCGAACAGTGCTTTCCGGCTCGCCCCTTAGCGGGTATCGGCGTGGCGGTTGTCTTCGGCGGCAGCTTTTGCGTACTGGCAGGACTGGTCCGTCACGTCTGAATGGAATGAGTCCATGAGCAAAACCTGATGGCACCGGATGAGATAAGACGCCGCGTCTTCGGCGATCCGCTCTGGTTTCTGGCCTACGGGTTCGGCAGTGGACTCGCGCGCCGGGCACCAGGGACGTTTGGCACCATCATCGGCCTTGCCGTGTGGTTGCTTATAGGTCAGAGCGCATGGCCTTTGTATGCACTCTTTGTGTGCGTCGCCTTTGCGGCCAGCATCCCTATCTGCGATGCCGTCGCAAGTGAGCTTGGGATTCTTGATCCTGGCGGCATTGTGCTCGATGAGATGGTCGGCATTTGGATTGCGCTCTTTGCGCTGCCCTTGCACTGGATGCCGGTGCTTGCTGCGTTCGTATTGTTCCGGGTTCTCGACATTCTGAAACCGTGGCCGATGAGTTGGCTTGATCGAAATCTGAAGGGTGGGCTTGGCATCATGCTCGACGACCTGGCCGCCGGCGTCATCACGCTGGTCGTTGTGCACGCTGGCTGGGCCGGGCTGAACGCCATGGGCATCGGTATATGAGATGGCGTATGAGATGGAGCAGCGCGCGTTGCACGTTGGGCTTTGGCGCAGTCCTTGTCCTAGCATTGACGATGGCAGCATGGCAGTGCGCCGGCGCGGCGAGTGCGCCTGCGCACGACATTCAGGTGACGGCACTGCTGCCGGGTGCGGCCATGGTGGTGGTTGATGGCAAGTCGCATTTCCTCAAGGTCGGTGAGAGTTCGCCCGAGGGGGTGACGTTGCTTACGGCGGACAGTGAATCGGCAACCGTGCGTGAAGGTGAGGTGACGCTCGATCTCACGCTCTCCAACCGGGTGAGCGCCAACTACGAGCCGCGGCAGGGGCGAACTGTGGACATTCCAATCAACCGGCGTGGCCAGTTTCTCGTCTACGGCAGTATCAATGACCGCCCGGTACGATTCTTGGTGGACACAGGGGCAACTGTCGTTGCCATGAACTCCGTCCACGCGGAACGGCTGGGTGTCGATTTGAGTCGTGGGAGCGCCGGCACCGCGACGACGGCGGGCGGACGCGTCAGCGCGATTTCGGTGTCTCTCAGCCGCGTAACCGTCGGGGACATTGAAGTGCCCAATGTCCAGGCGGCGGTGCTGGGTGGCGACTATCCTGAGGACATCCTGCTCGGTATGTCGTTTCTGCAATTCGTCGAGTTCCGGGAGGTTGACGGAGTGCTGCGCCTGAGCGCGCGATTCTAGCCCTACACTTGTCCCGAAATTGTCATTGACAAGCCGACCCAGAACCGGGCTGGAGGGCACGTCGTTCCGGGTGGCCCTGGCGGCGCGTGAATCTGGTCTGCAACGAACCTGGTTCCCCGTCTGCGAACAAGCGCTGGTGCGCTTCATCGCGACGGCGTATTGGGCGGACGTGATAAGATTCGGGTGTTCACTTATTGGAGCCGATCCTTGGCGGTCGTCTACGTCGCATCATCCATTCTGCCAACGCCCTGGGGCGAGTTTTCGCTACATGGCTTTGAAGACGCAGAGACAGGCAAAGAGCATCTGGCGCTCGTCTTCGGCGACGTTGCAGGAGATGAGTCCGTGCTTGCGCGGGTCCACTCGGAGTGCCTGACTGGCGATTCGCTCTTCAGCATGCGCTGCGATTGTGGCTCGCAGTTGCAGACGGCCCTTGAGCGCATCGCCACTGAAGGTCGCGGCGTGCTTTTGTATCTGCGCCAGGAAGGCCGTGGCATCGGACTGATCAACAAGATTCGCGCCTACAACCTGCAGGACCAGGGTGCAGATACCGTTGAAGCGAATGAGCGGCTGGGGTTTGACGCGGATCTGCGTGACTACTCCATGTGCAAAACGATGTTTGGTCACCTACAGGTCAGCCGCGTCAGGCTGATGACCAACAACCCCGTTAAGGTGAACGCGCTGACCAAACTCGGCATCGAGATCACCGAGCGGCAAGGCCTTGAAACCGGTCAGAACACGCACAATGCCCGGTACCTTGCGACGAAAGCTGGCAAGCTGGGTCACCTGATCAACCGCAAGACCTGATCACTGCCAAGAGTTCATTCACCCGCTATTTTGCGGGCTGCCCTTTCCCCGCGTTAGTTCTGCTCGCGCTCGTCAGCGAGTTCAGCGAGAAACCGCGCCGTCCAGCGAT
>CAVOBC010000102.1:0-13470 GCA_963693635.1 Gammaproteobacteria bacterium
TTAGGTCAAGGGCCTTTAGGTCGAAGGCCCTAACTGACCCCAATAAATAAAGGATCGAAGGTCTGATGCAACGACTGCTTTAGATCGAGCGCTCGCTGGAAACGGCAAAAAAAACGCAAACCCTCCCCGCCCAGAGCTTCGCATTTTTTTGCGCTCTTCTTATTCCTCATCGAGAGGAAGGTCGTCGCCCGCGCCCATTCTTATCCTGGGATCACGACGCCTATCTGACCCCTGTCATACGTCGAATGCGGGCAGTTTGCGTCGTAGGAGCTTGTTGCGTAGCACCGTGTACTGGGGCAACCCCGCGCGATAACGAGGGTAGTCCTCACCCGCGATGAGCGGCAACAGATACTCCCGGCCCTTTTTCGTGATGCCGTAGCCGTCGCGCGAGATGTAGTTGCGGGGCATCATCTTCTCCACGTTCGCAACGGCCGATAGCGGCGCTTCACCGATTGACCAGGTGTAACGCTTGCCCTTGCCGCGCACGATGATCGGCATGACGGCATTCTTGCCTTCGAGCGCAAACTCAACCGCTGCCTTGCCGACCGCATACGCCTGTTCGACGTCCGTTTTCGACGCAATGTGGCGAGCCGCTCGTTGCAGGTAGTCGGCGACCGCCCAGTGGCACTTGTGGCCCAGAGACTCACGAATCATTGCCACCAGGGTCGGCGCGACGCCGCCTAGTTGCGCGTGGCCAAAAGCGTCAGACGTGCCCGCTTCCGCGACAAACCGGCCGTCCGCATACTGGGCGCCCTCGGAAGCAACCACCACGCAATAGCCAACGCGTTTTACGGTGTCTTCGACCCGCGCCACGAACCGACCCTCGTCAAACGCGATCTCCGGAAAGACAATGATGTGCGGCGCTTCGTCTCGGCCATTCCCGGCAAGCCCGCCGGCGCCCGCAATCCAGCCCGTGTGGCGGCCCATGACCTCCAGCACGAAGACCTTGGTCGATGACTCCGCCATTGACGCCACATCGAGCGCCGCCTCGGCGACTGACACGGCGACGTACTTCGCAACGCTGCCAAAGCCGGGACAGTTGTCGGTCAGTGGCAGATCATTGTCGACGGTCTTCGGAATTCCAATGCAAGTCACCGGGTAGCCCAGCCGTTCACCCAACTGCGACACCTTGTTTGCCGTGTCCTGTGAGTCACCGCCACCGTTATAAAAGAAGTAGCCGATGTCATGCGCCCGGAAAACATCGATCAACCGCTCGTATTCCGCCCGATTGTCATCGAGTGACTTCAATTTGTAACGGCAAGAACCAAATGCACCACTCGGTGTCGTGCGCAGGCCGCGAATCGCGGCTGGCGATTCCAAACTGGTATCAATCAGTTGTTCCCTGAGTGCGCCGATGATGCCGTTCTTACCCGCAAGAACCTTGCCGATACGGCGAGACTTGCGCGCCGCTTCAATCACGCCACAGGCAGAGGCATTGATCACAGACGTTACGCCCCCCGATTGGGCGTACAGCACATTCTTCCCGGCCATTCGCTCTTCCCTTCGTCACGTGTCCGCGCACTCTTCCACCTCTCCCTCAAATTTTCAAGGTCGCCCCCGCGTGCGACGCGATTGCGCGGTGCCATGGCGGCTAACAGGAAATGAATCCTGATCGAACACTTGAATCCGTCTTCGTCAGCCACATAAAGCCGGGTAGCAGAGACTGCAAAGCCATACCAACAGGCCTCAATCAAATAAGGCCGCTACTCAGCCAGGAGACTCACCCATGCGCAACTTTTACAGCCCATTGGCAACCGTGCCCACTCGCAATCAGTTTGCGAGGCTCTTCGACTTCGTGCCCGCAGCCACAGCAGTAACAACGACCTGGAGCCCACCCGTGGACCTCGAAGAGAGTAAAGAGGCGTGGCTTGTCACGGCCGATCTTCCTGGGGTGGACCCATCAAGCATCAGCATCACGGTCGATCAGGGTGTGCTGACACTCAAAGGGGAACGTGACTCGCGAACGGAAGACAGCGATGCTGGCGTCACCCATCGACGGGAACGACGCAGCGGCAAGTTCGTGCGGCAATTCACGCTGCCAGCGTCCGCCAACGGTGACGCCATAACAGCTCGAAGCCGTGACGGCGTTCTGACCATATCAATCTCAAAACAGGAAGAAGCCAAACCAGTCGCCATCGAGATCGAGCACTGATTTCCCCCTGCTTAAGGATGTCCGCTTGACGACGTCTGCTTCTTGAGAAGAGCCCCATCTAACCGACTGCAGGACACTATCGATCAGGCATCCAACGTACAGTCAGAACTACAGCCACTTCTCGACGATCGGAATACGCCTGCCAATGCCAAAGGCGACCTTCGACACCTTGGTGCCAGGACAGGTCTGGCGCCGCTTGTATTCCATGCGACCGATCAAACTGATGATGCGTTGGTATTCGGTCGCGCTGGATGGCTCGCCCAGCCAGCGGGCGAGACGGTCCGGGTCCTGACTGATCTCATCACGGCGGCCCGCCGTCCATTCGACGAACACATTGAAGCTGCTGATGTAGTGCTCAACGTATGACTCGACGATCGGGTCGAGCACGCTGTACGGCAACAGGCTTGCCTCATCTGTCTGGCCTTCTGCCAACTCGGCGCTCGGCGGCTTCAGCCAGATGTTGTCCGGTATCTCCGGAATCTGGCGAGCAATGTCGACGACCTGCCGCTTGTACAGGTCCTTGATCGGCGCAAAGCTGAAATTCATGTCGAAGTGAGTGTAGTAGCCGCAGGCGGACTCCGTCTTGTTGCCGGTCGAGAGCGGCATCGCGCCGAACGCATTGCTGAAATGCATGACGTAGAGATCGCGGATTCGCGCTTGAATATTCTCATCGGCAACGCCCCCGTACCGATCCTCCGCGAAGACCTGCGTTACGAGATTTTGAGCGTCGCCCGGATGGGCATGAAAGTGCGTGTTGAGCATCGACACCAGAGGCTGGTGGTCAACGCCGATCGCATAGTCATAGCAGCCCAGATTCCGGTGCAATGCGATTGCATCGGATCGCGAATGATCGCTGCTGTATATCGATGGCAAGCGAACCGCGTGCACGTGATCAGGCCCGACAGCCCGACTCGCAAGCGCGGCGACCACGGCGCTGTCAACGCCCCCGCTGGAGGCGAGGACCAACTCGCGAAAACCGGATTTGACGACATAGTCTTTCAACCCCAGAACGAGGAGATCAAGCAGACTGCACGAACGCTTGCGAATCTCGGTGGACTTTGCCGCGACATCCTGGACAGCGGGTTCCTGCGTCAAGTCAACGATGTCGAACGAGTCTTCATCGACCGTACCCGACAGGTGCAGCAGATCGCCACCACGCAGGACGAAACTGCCACCATCGAACACCAACTCGTCCTGCCCGCCACGCTGGTTGCAATAGACGACGTCGGGACCACCGACAGAGGTCGGCGCGATGCGGCGGATTCTGTCCACGGGCTTGTCGGTCGAGTACGGCGAGCTATTGAGCGACACAACGCAATCAACACCCTGATCCCGGTACCGCTGCATCGGATTCGCAGCGTAGTCGTACCCGTCTGAGCCCTTGTCGTTCCACAGATCCTCGCAGATGACGATGCCGACGCGCTCGCCAGCCACATCGATGACGGCAAGCTCTGTGCCGGGTTCAAAGTAGCGAAGCTCATCAAAGACATCGTAAAACGGCAACAGATGCTTGCTGTAACGCGCCACCTCGTCCCCGCCCCGAAAGACTGCAGCGCAGTTTCGAAACGGCTTGCCAGGGCCCGGATTGTGGTCGATGAAACCGACGACCACGGCGCAGGGCGTATCGATGGTCATCGCTTTGACTTCATCCAACACCGCGAGATTCCGCGCGACGTAGGCCGGATGGTAAATGAGGTCCTGGGTGAGATACCCGGGGATTGTCAGTTCAGGAAATACAACGAGATGTGCCCCGCCTGCCGTTGCCGCATCGACACCGGTCCTGATCCGCTGCAGATTGCCCTCGAAGTCACCGGGCGTTGTGTTGATCTGCGCAAGACAGACTTTCACGCGAGTGCCGGCAATGTTGCGAACGGGACGGCCCACGGCAAGGGCCCGCGGCGACCAATTCGGATCGCCTTCACCTTAAACGACCGGCACGTAGCGACACCGGTGAATCAGCCAAATCGCCGCAACAAGGACGATGCAGGCCAACCCCTGATGTGCGGCCGCGAGTGGAATCGGAATGACCATGACGAGCGTTACCACACCGAGCAGAAATTGGGCGACCACGGACAATGCCAGGCCATGAACCGCCCAGCGGACCCTGGCCGCCGGCAGCGACAGGCTCCTCAGCCAGACCAGACTCTTTAACCAGAAGAGTCCCACCAGAACAACGATCAGCGTTCCGAGCCAGCGGTGAATCAACTGTATTGTTGCCCCGCTTTCAAAAAGGTTGTGCCACCAGGGACTGAGTACAAATACCGCCTCTGCGATCCAGACATCACCCATCTTGGGGAATGTGTTGTAGCCAAAACCGGCACGCAAACCAGACACGAAAGCCCCGTAGGTAATTTGCAGGAAGACCAGAACCAACACCCAGACCGACCATTGTTTCAGCCAGGGCGGCGCAAGATCGGCCCGGCGTTCACTCGCAAAAAGCCCGAGAATGAGCCAGAAAATGTAGCCAAGAATGACGAGAGCGAGCAACAGGTGCGCCGCCAGTCGGTAATGACTGACACGCGGCATATCAACGAGGCCGCTCATGACCATGTACCAGCCCATCAGGCCTTGAAGGCCGCCCAGTACGAGCGCAATGATCAGCTTCGGCACCAATGCCCCGCGAATCTTGCCGAACGCCAGCAGGACCACAAACGGCACGAAAAAGATGAGGCCAATGATCCGACCCAGCACGCGATGGCCGTATTCCCAGTAGAAGATGCCCTTGAAACCATCGAGGTCCATGTCTCGATTGACCTTCTGGTATTCCGGATATTGTTTGTAAGCCTCGAATGCTGCTTCCCAATCAGTCGTGTTGAGTGGCGGCACGACGCCCATGATGGGGTCCCAGTCGACCATCGACAGGCCAGAGTGCGTGAGGCGCGTTACTCCGCCGACGACCACCATGACGAAAACGGTGATGCACACAATTGAGAGCCAGCCCGCAATGATTCTACGACTACTCAATCGTCCAGTCCCTGTCGGTGAAAAGGCGCGTATTTAACCACACAATAGGACCATTCCGAGTGCACACCGGGCGCCCAGCGTTTGACGTACGCCCTCAAATAAGGCGATTCTCGCTACTTGCCGTACCCTGTGGGGCAGCGGGGCAGAAAAACCCGGCGGGCCTCGCCAAAGGAGGCCACGCGCCAACTCACCAACATTGCCGCGTTGGCCACGCGACTGCGACCTGAACATGATCGACCCGAACATCATCGATGTCGAAGCATCCGGCCTCGGCAGCCTCAGCTATCCGATTGAGGTCGGTATCTCCATGGCCAACGGGAAAAAGTACTGCAGCCTCATTCAACCCGAACCGGGCTGGGTGCACTGGGACGAAAGTGCCGAGGCAGTTCACCATCTGACCCGTGAACAGCTTCGGGTCCACGGCGCTCCGCCTGCCGAAGTCGCCGACACGCTGAACACAATCCTGGCGGGCCAGACCGTGTATTCAGATGGCTGGGGCGTCGACAAACCCTGGGTCACACTGCTCTTTCACGCCGCCCACAAACCCATGGACTTTCGTATCAGCGCGCTGGAGATGATCCTGAGCGAGCCGCAAATGAGCACCTAGCACGACACCAAGTTGCGCGTCATCGACGAACTACACCTGGCGCGTCACCGCGCATCCGCCGATGCGCAGATCATTCAGGAAACGTTCCGCCGCACCCGCTCTGGCGCCCCTGTTAGTTGAGCGCGCTCGAGCCACTCTTGTTGTTCGGGACGTGCAAGTCGATTCGTCTCACTAAAAGGATTTTAGATCGCGGACTTGCATCCCGCTCGCGGCCGGTCACGAGTCGGCTAGTCCATTTCCGCGTGGCGCGGATGGTCTCCGGCAAAGCGATAACCGTCCGGTTTTCCTTCGGTGTAGATTTCGCCGACCAGCTTGAAAACAGACTGATCGTCAAACGCGCCCATCCACATGATGTAGCGTGCCGGTTTGAGAAAATAAAGGAGGTTAGTCCCGCACTCACCGCAGAAGCCGCGCTCGGCCCAATCCGACGAGGCATACCGACGAATATGCTCCGCACCCTCGAATTCGACGCTCCCAATCGCCGCCGCAAGCGCCGGCCCGCCGTTCCACCGCCGACACATTCAGCAATGGCACGCATGAATCTCCGCCTCCACCCCTTCTGCTTCAAACGTCACTGCACCGCACAAACACTTACCTTTCGCCACTTTCAAACACCCCTTTCAAGATTTCACTCACAGGTTACTGAAAAAGCGCGCTCCTGCACTTTTTCTTGAGTCGCGGCCTCAGCCTTTTATGGAACTAAAGCAATACCTGCCGTGCGTTCCGTGTGCGACAGCGCGGTAATCCGGCACCATGAGATGCTGCTCGTGACGCTAAACACTCTCAACCGATTCCTCAAGTTGCAAGGCTCAAGGCAAGCCCACCAAAAGCGTAGAGATTGCAATACATCGGCGTTCACCACACCTCGCGCCAGGAGATGATCTGGTCATGCCCCGGAAGGGTCCAAAAGTCGCCGTCGCCGTTGGGTTCACATCGCCAGTCCCGGACCAGTCGTACTCCAGCCAGGTCGAAAGGTCTAGCGTCAGGTCGACCGTGCCGGTGTTGCCCGTCCCTGGGACACTGATCATGAGAGGCGATCCCGGGTCGCTCAAAGCGTCAACGATCGCCACCGCGGCGATCGGCGAGGTAACCGACAATACCGGAAGCCCCCCGTGTAAGCGCCGAGCGCTACATCGGCCATGGCGTAAGGCGTACAGACATCCAACAGGTTGGTCGCAAAATCAGCACCATCGAAATACTCCACCACAAGCGTCATATCGAGTGGCTGTGTTTCGGGACCGAACCCGGGCTTCACGCGCACGCGTCCATAGCGGAAGTCCTGCGCGCCACCGATACCCCGTGCATTGCAGTCGTCCGCGGCAACGCAATCGCCGGTCCCGGTGGGGTTGGTGTCGACACCGCTGACCGTCTGCCCATCCAGCATGCCAGTCAGACTCACCGACAATTGCGTCGCGCTGAACGGACCATCCACGACCACCGTGCAGGCCAGCGCCGCGCTTGACGTACTGACGGCGTACACGCCGTCTTCGAAGCTGCTCGCGACACCGCTAACACGGCTGCCGATGTCGACCCCGGAATTCGCGTTCTCGGCATGAATTGCAAGACCGCCAACCGCTGCTGCACCGAGCAATGTCTCGTCGTAATTCGCTGTTGTGCCGCCCGCCACGTTGCCCGCGACCACCGGAAACCCGAGCGCGACTGATGGCTCAGAGAGGTAAGTAAACGTGCCGCAAGCCGGAGTGACCAACGCGCCGGAGACATCGAAGCCCGCCGGATAAAATCAGCCCACCTCGCCAGTCTCCGCGCCCACGATGTCCCCCGCCCCCAAATAGTCGGCATCTGCCACGCCCGCCGTCAGGCGTACGATGCCAACCTCGTTCCAGGGAAACGTCGTGCCATTGAATGTTCCGGCTGGCATCACCGGCGTGAAAACGGTGCCATTGCCGATCGCGCCGTCGTCAGCGGTGCCGTTGCGACCCGCCGCAGGCACCAGCAGTGTTGACGCGCGAACGATGATGCCTTCAGGCGTCACCTCGTTGCCGAAGTTGGGCGTACGTGACCCGGCTGACCCTCTCGCTTCGACAGTCATCGCGAAGGCTTCACCGGCAGCAACGAAACCGGGGCCAGTTGCCGTGGTTGCCCCCGGGTTGGGTGTGCCGTCCGTTTCTTCCACGGTGGTGATGACGAGCGTCGCAGGCGACACGACGAAGTCGTTGGATGCACCCGCGATCGTGGCTGCAGGGGCCGTGTCCCAAAACTCAAGGGCGATGCGCCCGGCATCGGCATAGTTGGCGACAAATGCCGCGCGGCCCGCAGTGAAAGTCACATTGTGGCTGGAAGCAAAGACTTCGCTCGTGCCTACGGACACACCATCGAGCGTCGGGACCCGCGTGCCGGTGATCGGGTCGTCGTACGTGACCGAGGCGCCGAGGGTTTGACCGCCCGCATAGGATTCGATGACCCCGCAGATGCTGTCCGTTGGGGTTTGACCATATGCAGCGATGTGGACGGGATACGAGGTTTCCGCGATCTGGAACCCGACAGGGTCGTCAATCGGGTCAGTCGGGGGATTCGGAAGCTGGCTGGCAGTGATGGTGAAGCCCCTCCGACTGAATGGCAATGTGCCATGACTGTCGTCGTCCGCAACACCCGCATCAGACGTCTGATACACATGGAGATCGAGCGGGGTCGTGCCCTGCACATAACCTAGCCAGAATTCGGCGACCCCAGCGTCGGTTGACGCAAATACGTAAGTCGCGAGACCCTCACCCGCGGTAGCATCAACGAATGTGCCGGTGCCTGTCTTTAGCGACCACGAACCGGTGCCACTTTGGGTGGCCAAGGTCACCTGCTCGGCGTAGTCAACTACGACCGCGCCCGCGCCATCCTTTGCAGTCACGGTAACCGCCTCGGCCAGGCAATTGATTCCGGCACCGTCGTGTCCGATGGCAAAGGTAGCGGCACTGGCGACCGGGCAGACATGCATCGCATCACGGTCGGCTTCGATCTCACTGACCGAGAGTACGGCGGCATAAACGCGAAACTCGTCAAAGACGCCATCAGCCGAGTTGGCCGTGCCATGTGGATGATAGGTGTTGCTGTTGTCGCCAATGGTGAGCTCGCCCAGTTCGCCAAGCGCGCCCGCCGTCGCCCTGGTGTCCGATGCAGCCAAAATGCCATTGATGTAAATCTGGAAGCTCGTACCACTAATGCTCCAGGTCATTGCCAGGTGCACCCATTCATCGGCGACAAAGGACTGCGCTGCCGTCGCGACATTGACATCGGTGTTGTTCGCACCCTTCAACCCGAATCGCACGACGCCGGTGCTGTCGATCATCGCGTTGAAGTGCGTATCGCCGAGGTTAGCATCAAACAACGCACGATCCTGGTCACCTGCCCAATCTGTATCGCTTCGATACCAGAAGTTGATCGTGCCGACCGACCCCACGTCGTCATCAATATCAAGGCCGGTATCCACACCATAGATTGCCGCGTCTGTCGTGTTGAGCGGAACGTCGCCACCGCGACACACTTTGCCGCTCGCAACTGTGTCCGCTCAGGGCTGCACCCCCGACGTGGAACGCTGACTGCTTCATCGAGCACGGTCAGTATCACGGTCGCTGACGCGCCGGTCGTGAACGCCTGGTTGCCCCACTGCACCGATGTGCCATCCCCGAACTCAATAACCTGATAGACAACCTCGTCGATATCGTCATCGCCGGGCCGCATGCGCTCGAACAAAATGTTGGTTGAACTGGCCAGTTCAGCCCGAAGCGTCCGTTCCCCGACATCAGCGCCAGAGTCAGAGGTCATAAACCCTGCAAGGACCAGCATCGTTGCCGTGTCCACGGTGCCGATGGTCACGTTGCGCGTTGTCCCCGACAAGATCGAAGATGTGCCAGTCGTCACGCTGACGTCAGCAGCATCGTCGAATTTGACCACCTGCCAGGCGATGACGTGATTCGTGTTCGCAGTGCCCACCTTGAACTGCAGATTGGAATTCGATGGCAGGCGGCCCGCAGTCGGATCATCCTGGCCGTAACTGACGTCGCCTGCGGCCGGGCGCTTGGACCAGAGCACAAACGCCGGGGCCGTGCTCGCAACCGCCGTTGGCAGTGTCACGTTGACGGTGGTCGCGCTCTGGCTGACCTCGCCGCGCTGAACCGTGACGCCGGACGCATACTCGACCACATACCATTCGATGTTGATGGTGTCGGCGGCGTCGTTTACCTGCTGGAATTCGAGCGTCGTCGATGACGCGATCTTGCCACTGAGATAGGACCCATCCGGATCAGAACTGTTGCTCCGCGTCTGCAAGAAGAGAAACGCACGGGTTGTGTCGACCGACGAAATGCCGACGGTGACCGTGCCATTGCCGACGCTAACGGCCGACCCGCTCTGAACGGACTGGATGCTGGTCGCGCCCAGCGCAAACGCCGCCGCGGCCAGCAAAAAGGCGCACAGCGTGACCTTGCTAATCAGCCGCGCATACATACCTTGAGACTAGAGCGCTCGCCGAAACGTCCTGTTCGATCGCGAAACCCGGCGTAACGCCCGTTTGAGCAGGGTTTAGCTAGTTCCTGTCCCAGAACTCCGTTCTGGGACGGGAACTAGCGTGCGGTGCAGGGATGCACCGCCATTTTCCGTAGGCCTCTTTATCTGTAGGCGAATGCGAGGTTTGCTTGCAAAACCGACTCCCAAGAATTGTCAGGATGGCAATTTTGGGGACAGGAACTAACTCGCAGGGTGCTCGCGAAGCGAACGTGAAATCCATGTATCGGTCTATCAGGCTGCTTTTTCAGCAGCCTTTCATGGAACTAAAGCAATATGCTGCGGCGTTCCCTGCGCGACAGCACGGTAATCCGGCACCGTGAGATGCTGATAGAAGGCGAACTGACCGTCTACAATACCGTGACTTCGCCCTTGTCCGCATCAACGCGCAACTGATCGCCCGTCGCGATCTTCACCGTCGCGCCCCTTACCCCGACCACCGCCGGCAGACCGAACTCACGCGCCACAATCGCCGAATGGCTAAGGCGGCCCCCATGCTCGGTGACGAGAGCACCAATCTTCGCCATAACGATATTGAACGCCGGATTCGTCGAAAGCGTGACCAGCACTTCGCCGGGTTCGATCGCAGCCAGTTGATCTGCGCTCATCAACACCCGGGCAACACCCTCGTACTGACCCGGCGACGCACCCAGACCGCGCAGTGCAGATGTTTGCCCGGTTTCAGTCTCGGCGTCCGGAGGTCCCGCGTCCAAACCGCGCTGGGAGATCTGCATGCGTTGGAACGTCTGCATGGCGGCCGGCAGCCATCGCGTGGGTATGCCTGCGAGCATGTCACCTTCGCCAATCATCGCAGGGATATCGGCAACCGTGTACGACTGGCGGTATATGTGCCGGTCCCGCAATTCGCCGGCCGACGGGCCCTTGCCTTCCTTCAGGAGGCCATGAATCTCGTGCTGAGCGCATTCGGTCATGTGCTCAACGTCGTCGACAAGACCACGCTCGCGAGCACGGCGCCCCGCCTCAAGCACTGCCCGACGTAACAGTCCACTGACCGGAACGTTGCAGTACAGGTCCCGTTCGTCGCGAATTCGCCCAAGCGCCCTTGCCTCGCCCAGGAGTACATCGAACTCGTCCCGGTGGGCACCGGGCACCCTGTCTCGGACGCCTGCTATCGCCGCAGGATCAACCTTTGCATATTCGCCCGCAAGCCCGTACCTGATAGTTGCCAGAAGATTCTCTGGAACCTCAAGGTTGTAGGGCTCCATCGCTTCCCAGCCGACGACTGTGCGGTACCCGGTCATGCGAACGTACGCCCGCGCAGCCTTGCCGACCGCGCCGTCCCGATCCATCAGCGCAGCCAGGGCAGCGCTTGGGTCTGCGTCGGTCTTGCCGTCCACGGCGTCGAGCAAACCAAGCGCGCCACCGTCGTCCTTCAGCGCCTGGCATACGGTCCGCAACTCCGGCTCATCGCCCGCCGAGATCGGGGAAGATCCGATGAGTAGCGATTCGACCTCTGCCGCCGGAATCTCTGCCCATTCATGTAAGCGCAAGAACAACATGCCGCGTGCGTTGTTCGAAATCGGATTGAGGATGTGATGGTAAGCATTCACGCTGCCGAGGTGAAAGCGAACCTGATCCAGATGCAGGCACAGTCCCTCGTCATCAAGCCCCTGGACCTGCACATCAGTCAGATCGAGCGTGATGCCCATCACCCAGGGCCGACCCACGTTGTCCCAATGTTCTGCATCGGCCAACCAGCGCTTGCTGGCGAGGGCCGCTTCTGAACTCTTGATGCGCTGTTGAAAGACCGGATTGGCCGCCATCTGAGCGTTGTACGCGGCCTGCGACGCTTCGTCATCACCGGGCCGGCGCGCAATCAGGGACCGCATCCCGTAATACAGAAACCGGTTGATGCTCGCGACCTGCATGCCGTCGAGGAGCCAACCGTAACGCTCGGCTCCGAGGCGCATACCCGCATCCATTTCGACGAATGCCGCCGCCGTCATCGGCGTCACGGGACGCGGTGTATGCTCGCCATCCGTCATCCAGACGCCCGCGCCGGGTGCCACAAAGGAAAGGTCCTTGATCTCCATCTTGTCTCCTCTAAACGTTCAGGGACTGCAACCTGCCCGGCAGTCTAAAGATTTAGTCCCTTCGTTCAAACGGGTTGATTCCAGTCGATTTAGACCCCATCTTTGCTGGAACGAGCGTTGGATGCTCTTATCACCATAGGCGCGCAGGGTCCGGACCGCGTGCCATTCGTACGATCCGACAGGAGTGCAACATGAGCGATATCGCCAAAGACGTAACCGACGCAAGTTTTGCCGCGGATGTGATCGAACGGTCCCATACCATACCGGTCGTGGTCGATCTCTGGGCACCCTGGTGCGGGCCCTGCCGCCAGCTCGCACCGATGCTCGAACGCGTCGCTGAAAACCGGCACGGAGACTTTGAACTCGTCAAGATCAACATCGACGAGAACCCCCAGGCCGCAACCGAGCTTCGCGCGCAGAGTATTCCGCTCGTCATTGGCTTCAGAGACGGCAAGATTGCAGGACAGTTTATCGGCCTCAATCCAGAGTCAGCTATCAATCAGTTCATCGACACCCTGGTTCCCTCAGAGGTAGACCGGCTGGTCGGTCTCGCCAATGCCGCAATCGATGCCGGCGACCTCGACGCCGCACAAAACAGCCTCGACGAAGCCCTCGCGCTAGAACCGCGCCACGAACAAGGCACCATTGCCCAGGCAAACCTCCACGCGGCGCGTGGCGATTACGAACAGGCCGCCCTGACCCTGGGCCGGCTTCCGAGCGACGGTCATGATGAGATAGCGCGATTGGCTGCGGGCTTTCGTCTGCAGGCAGCCGGATCAGAGGACATCGAATCGCTGACAAGCGAAGTTGCGGCCAACCCCGACGATCTCCGCCCGGCAATCCGCCTCGGTCAGGCCCTCGGTGCCCGCGGTGACTTTGAAGCCGCCCTTGAGGTATTGCTCAATGCGGTGCAAAAAGACTCATCGTACGGCGATGGCGCCGCCCGCAAGGCAATGATCGACCTCTTCGGTGTCATGGGCGCCCAAAATCCGCTGACCCGCGATTACCGGACAAAGTTGTCGCGGACTCTCTATTAGTCGCAGACGCTTTTTTGGTCGCAGACGCTTTTTTGGTCGCAGACGCTTTTTTGGTCGCAGACGCTTTTTTGGTCGCAGACGCTTTTTTGGTCGCAGACGCTTTTTTGGTCGCAGACGCTTTTTTGGTCGCAGACGCTTTTTTGG